>CAZPBP010000049.1:0-8236 GCA_964584845.1 uncultured Hippea sp. | reverse complement strand
GGAGCCGGAGGTGATACAACCATACAAATTGATCGGTCGGCAGAAGATATTTTTATTGAAAAATTTGAATCGTTTAATATTTCGGCAGTTATTATATCCGAGGAGGCCGGAAAAATTTTTGTAAACGGTGGAGATGATAACAGTCCAATTGTTCTTATCGATCCTATAGATGGAAGTATGAATGCAAAAAGGGGGTTGCCTTTTTATTCTATTGCTATTGCCAAAACAGAGAACATGATTAGTTCGACAACCGTTTCCGTTGTTATGAACCTTTCAAACGGAGATCGATTTTATGCAATAAAAGGTAGGGGGGCATTCAAGGACAACTATTTTCTAATAAGACACGGGAAGGCTGCCGGACAGATCAAAACCGACAGAAGTGCAACAAAAGAAATTCTGATTACCGAGGGAATCTATGAGGATGCCGTTTTAAAGGAATTTTTAATTTATAGAAAAATGTTTGACAAAATAAGGGTCTTTGGATCGGTAGCACTTGATCTGAGCTATCTTGCCGATTCGGCTGCAGACGGATTCGTACATCCGCTTGACAGCAGGACTTTTGATTATGCAGCAGGAAAACTTATACTTGAGGAAGCAGGCGGCTGTTTAAGTAATCAAAACGGAGAATCTTTTGATGCTAATGTTAATTTAAAGAAGGGCAGTCCGTTTATTGCAGCAAGAAACAGAGAGATTTTAAATGACATGGTAAAAGCAAAAATTAATTTTCGGGAGGAAAAGATTGTATAATGGAATAATTGATCGCTACAGACCATTGATGCCGATAGGTGATAACGATCATATAGTAACATTAAATGAAGGTAATACTCCACTTATCAGAAGTATATATATAGAAGCCGCGATAGGTAATGCAGCACTGTTTTTTAAATACGAAGGATCCAATCCTACCGGATCATTTAAAGATAGAGGAATGACTGTAGCTGTAAGCAAAGCAAAATCGGAAGGATATGATTCGGTTGTCTGTGCATCCACGGGAAATACATCTGCTTCGGCCGCTGCTTATGCGGCAAGAGCAGGTATGAAGGCGGTTGTTATAATACCTAAAGGAAAAATCGCACTTGGCAAACTCTCCCAGGCTATGCTTTACGGGGCTTCTGTTGTTCAAATCGATGGAAATTTTGATGATGCGTTGAATATTGTCAGAAATATAGCAAGCGAATATCATGTTGCACTTGTAAATTCCGTCAATCCTTACCGAATCGAAGGTCAGAAAAGCGCTTCTTTTGAGATTGTCGATGATCTCTCCAATAGTCCGACCTATCACATTCTTCCTGTAGGCAATGCGGGTAATATAACCGCGTATTGGAAAGGCTACAAGGAATATTATAGAATAGGCAAGACTGAAAATCTTCCTGCTATGCTTGGATTTCAGGCTGCCGGAGCTGCACCGATTGTTTTGGGACATAAAGTATTGCATCCTGAAACCGTAGCTACAGCTATTAGAATAGGCAATCCGGCTTCATGGGAAAATGCCATTAGCTCAAAGAATGAATCGGGGGGACTGATAGATTCTGTAACCGATGATGAAATTTTGACAGCATATAAACTTTTAGCCGATCATGAAGGAATTTTTTGCGAGCCTGCGTCTGCCGCTTCCGTTGCCGGACTTCTTAAATTATCAGGGAACTCATTTTTTAAACCAACCGATGTTATCGTCTGTACTCTTACGGGAAACGGACTAAAAGATCCCGATAATGCCATCAAATCCAGTATACCTCCGATAAGCATGCCGTCTGATTACAAGGCGATCGCAAAAGCATTTCATTTGTGAAAAAGAAATTCGAAAAACTTCCGTTTTCAAGTTTTAATTGGGCAATCAAGGGAATAGTCGATGTCTTGAGAGAAGAGCCTCATCTGAAATTTCATTTTGCTGCTGCTGTAATTGTGATTATAGCATCGTTTGTTTTCAGATTGAACAAAGCTGAATGGTTTGCAATTGTATTTGCTATAACTATAGTACTTCTTGCGGAACTGGTGAACAGTTTGGTCGAAAGATTGTGCAATATAATAACATCAATACACGATATAAGGATACAGAAAATTAAGGATATATCTGCCGGAATGGTTCTTTTGGCTGTAATTAGCGCACTTGTGGTAGGCTATATCGTCTTTTATCCGCATATGAGCATATTATGGGATAGTCGCCAAAGAATTATTCTCTCATATCATGTTGTTATTTTGATAAGCTTGATCGTAACTCTTTTTCTGGTTGTACTGATCAAATCTATTGTTTCACCTGAAGCGCCGCCATTATACGGCGGAATGCCGAGCGGTCACTCCGCCATTGCATTTTCGCTGTGGGCATTGGTTGTTATGAAAAATAACAGTTTAATTGTTGATTTTTCAATGCTTATAGTTGCATTACTGGTCGCAGAGAGTAGATTATCTCTTGGGATACACACGATATCGGAAGTAGTTATAGGAAGTTTTTTGGGTATCGGCGTTAGTTATATTGTATATCTGATTTTTGGATTATAGGAGGAAACTTGGAATCGTTTAATTATATAGCAGGTACGCTGCACTGCGAAAATACCGATATAAAAGCGATAATAGAAAAAGTCGGCAGTCCGCTCTATCTATATAGTAAAAGCAGTTTTGAGGCGCATTACAACTGCCTGGACAATGTTTTAAGTAAGGAAAAAATAAGGTATTTAATTGCCTACGCCGTCAAGGCAAACGATAATCTTTCGATTATAAATATCTTTGCAAAACTTGGCGCAGGAGCTGATGTTGTATCCGGCGGCGAAATCTACAAGGCACTGGCAGGAGGAATCAAACCGTCTAAAATGGTTTATGCAGGTGTCGGAAAAACTGCAGAAGAGATAAAATATGCTCTGAAAAACGGCATAGGCCAATTTAATATAGAATCACGAAGCGAGCTGAAAAAGATTAACAATATAGCAGAATCACAAGATATGATTGCCTCGATTGCAATAAGAGTCAACCCGAATGTTGACCCTAAAACTCATCCGTATATTTCAACGGGAATGAAAAAATATAAATTCGGAATACCGCTTGAGCAGGCATTCGAGCTATACAAAGAGGCGGAATCGATGAAAGGTATCAGGATCAAGGGGATACACTGTCATATCGGCTCTCAACTAACCGATCTATCTGTATTTAATGATGCTGCAAAGATTATTGTTGAGTTTTTGAAAAGGCTTAAATTGTCAGGCATAATGCTTGAGACAATAGATATAGGCGGAGGCATAGGCATAAGATACCTCAATGATGAGGTGATTAATTTAAATAGCTATGCCAAGATTGCAAAGAGAATCGTCTCTGTGTATCCGGAAGCTCTGCTTATATGCGAACCCGGCAGGTTTATGGTTGGAGAAGGAGGTGCTCTTATCGCAAAGATTCTTTATATAAAAGACAACGGCGAAAAGTTGTTTTATATTGTTGATGCGGCAATGACGGATCTTATAAGACCGACACTTTATCATGCGGAATATAAAATTATTCCCGTAACTTTAAAAAAGGAAAGTAGAAAGGTTACAGTTGATGTAGTTGGTCCGGTATGCGAAAGCGGTGATTTTCTGGCTAAAAATCTAAGCATAAACAAGATGGCTGAAGATGATTTGATAGCCGTTATGAGTGCCGGAGCGTACGGATTCAGTATGTCGAGCCATTATAATGCAAGACCCAATATAGCCGAGGTCATTGTTGATAAGGATCAATTTTCTGTGATTAGAAAACGAGAAACATATAAAGATTTGATAAAAGCTGAGGTATAAAGGTATGATAGAATTTTATAAAACAAATGGTGCAGGAAACGATTTTATAATAATCGATGACAGGGATAAAAAGATAGAAAACGAATTTAAAGATATAAACAGATGGGTTGAAAAGATATGCGAACGCAGATTTTCCGTAGGAGCCGATGGAGTAATTCTTATACAGAATGATTTATCCGATGATGTCGATTTTAGGTGGAAATTTTATAATTCCGATGGATCGGAAGCTGAGATGTGCGGAAATGGAGCAAGATGTGTTTCAAGAATAGCTTACGAGCTTGGTATTGCCGGAAAAAAGCCTGTATTTAGAACAAAAGCCGGAATAATAAAAGCGGAAATTCTTGATAGAAACAGGGTAAAGGTTCATATGATTGATCCAAAAAATCTCAAGAGTTTTGTAGCGCCGGAAGGGATGCCGAAAGGTGGTTTTGTCGATTCCGGAGTTCCGCACATGGTTTATCCGGTGAAAAATGTTGCACAATGCGATCTGATGGGCATTGGTGCCAAAACCCGCTGTCACAGCTTTTTTGGTCCCAATGGAACCAATGTGGATTTTATAGAAATTTTGGACAGGCATAATATAAAAATGAGAACATACGAAAGAGGCGTTGAGGGTGAAACACTTGCCTGCGGAACAGGTGCGACTGCTTCTGCGCTGATTGCATTTGCGCACGGATTAGTTGAGCGCCCGGTAAAGGTTCACACAATTACCGATAAAGAGCTTGTAATAGATTTTGAATATGACGGCAAAAAATTCAGCTCGGTATCGATGGAAGGAGAAGCATCTGTTTCATACAGAGGATATTTAATTGCGGATGCTTGCACACTATTATGAAAACAGAACCATTCATCAAACAGATTGTAAGTCCTCCCATAGAGGAGAACTGCTGGCTTTTCGGAGACAAAAAAAACAGGGTTCTCGTTGCGGTTGATCCCGGAAACAGCAAGCAGATAGTTGAAGAGATAGATAATTTTGGAGGGAGACTCGCTGCAATCTGCTGCACGCATATGCATTTTGATCATGTCGAGGGAAATAAGATTTTGAAAGAACGGTTTTCGGCGCCCATTCTAATCGGCGGAAAAGATGCTCCGGCTCTAAGCGAATCATACAGATCGGCGGAACTGTTTGGCATACAAGCGGCTGCTTCGCCTCCTGCGGACAGACTTCTTGCTGAAGGCGATACAATAAAGGTAGGAAGCTACTGCCTTAGAGTCATCGAATACCCCGGTCATACTCCGGGATTGATAGCTTTTTACGAAGAGGACTTAAAATTTTTATTTGCCGGCGATTTAATATTTTATGAAGGCATAGGAAGGTTTGATCTGCCCGGAGGTGATTTCAAAAAGACAAAGGAGAGCTTGCGTAAACTTATGAAGCTGCCCGATGATGTAACGATTTTTACCGGACATGGAAGCAAAACCACCATTAAACATGAGCGTGTGCACAACCCGTTTAAGGAACACTTCTTATAACTATTTATAACTCCTCCTGTACACTTTTTAATTTTGTTCAATCGCTATTTGATGCGCAATGCAGATTAATAATCGCAATTCTGCGAATTGATAGAAGCAGCCGGTATATCTGATGAAATTTGAGCCCGGTACTTTGAAAACTCGATATTCTATCCATATAAACAGCCTGCTGCCGTTAATTATGTACATCGTGAATTGCAGTCAGGTAATTTTAATTTTTAAAGGAGATAAATAAACGGCCTACATATATTTAGCAATAGCGATACTTACTGAAATTGCGTACGTCGTTTGGTTTGATACCGGTTTTATTTCGGTTGCCGTTACGGATACGATTTTATACGAGCAAATTCCGGATAAATCGGTAACACAAGTATGGGATTGATTGCTGCAGAAGCGGTTGACATAAATATTTTTCAAAAACAGTCAGCCGTTAAATTTGATATCAAGATAAAATACGAGGTATAAAATAATGTGGATTTATGTTGTTTTGGGCATTTCAATAGATATCAGGATAATATTGGGCATATCTGCTTCTTATGGGATAAAAAAGACATGCAACAAGGATGAACACTTGCCGACAAATTTTTGTTTTTTTAGTACACTATGAGAGCGTTTCACCATATTCCAACGGTTTTGGCATCATTTTGTAATTTGATTATTCAAACTGCTAACATAAAAAATCTCAAAGGAACGACCTGTTTGATATTGCAGTGCATAGAGACGGAACTTCTTAAAACGAAGCAGATATGAAGCGTCTCAATATACGAGGCTTTCTTACAATATTTGGACCGGGATTGGTAGTAATGTTTGCCGATACCGATGCCGGGAGCGTAATTACAGCTGCACAAAGCGGAGCAGTGTGGGGGTACAAACTCCTCTTGCTGCAACTTATACTCATTCCTGTTGTTTATATAGTTCAGGAACTTGCGGTACGGCTGGGGCTGGTAACCGGCAAAGGGCATGGTGAACTCATCCGTGAACACTTCGGTAAAGGATGGGCATGGCTTTCGGTTTCCACTCTGATAGTTGCCTGTCTCGGAGCTTTGGTTACCGAGTTTGCCGGAGTGGCAGGAGCCGGTTTGCTTTTTGGAATACCGGCATGGATTAGCGTGAGTATGACTGTACTGTTTCTCTCTATTGTAGTCTGGACCGGTTCGTATCTTTCGGTTGAGCGTATTGCTATTCTGATCGGCAGCTTTGAATTGGTCTTCTTGGTGGTGGCTTGGTGGGCACATCCAAGTCCTGCGGCTATGTTGAGCGGCTTAACCCAGATTCCATGGCGTCAACCCGGATATATGTATCTCGCTGTGGCCAATATTGGAGCGGTGATTATGCCATGGATGGTATTTTATCATCAATCTGCAGTTGTGGACAAGGGACTCAAAGTCAAAGATCTACGTGCATCCCGAAGAGATACAGCTATGGGAGCAGTTATTACGCAACTTATCATGATAGCAATACTGGTGGCAACTGCAGCAACCATTGGTGTGCGCCATCCCGGCGAATCTTTGAATACGGTGCAGCAGATTGCAGATGCATTGACTCCTTTTTTAGGTGAGACTGTGGGAACAATTTTCTTTGCACTGGGCATGGTTGGAGCATCACTGGTAGCGGCGATTGTGGTTTCGCTTGCGGCTGCCTGGGGATTGGGCGAGGTGAGCGGTTATCAGCGTTCTCTTGAACATCAGCCTCACAAAGCCCCATGGTTTTACGCAGTTTATATCACTATGCTGGCAATAGGAGGCATTGCAGTGCTTTCAGGTGTTAATCTGGTCAATCTGAGTGTGGCCGTGCAAGTGATGAACGCAGCACTGCTGCCGATCGTGTTGGGGTTTTTATACCTGCTTGCGCTGAAAGTCCTGCCGGAACCGTACCGCCTGCATGGGGGTTATTCTGTGGTGGTAGGTGTGATAGCGGCAACGACAAGCATTTTAGGAGTGTATGCTGCGATCAGCTCTTTTTTTTAGCCGTACTTATATAACATCAGTTATATAAAATATCCTGCAGATGACTTGTGTCAAACCTTGCTGCGAGTAGACGTATGATGATAATGAAACCACTGCAACCGATTGTCAACTGCTTGCTTCATGACTCTACGGGTACATTATCCAGAGCTTTTCAAATCTTATTTAGTTTTTATCAAAGAAGATTAAGACTGAATTGCCCGACAAGATGAAATAGAATCAACTTTATGAGACCAAGTTTCTTCGGGTAACAATACCTCCTTGTGGCTAAATTTGCCTGACTATAAAAGCAAATCGGACATATAAGCTGCACTTTCGACAATCAGATTGAGTAACTTATCAATCATTTTTAGTCTTCTCTTTTATAAAGAGCATAAATATATGGTCTTGGATCGCCAACCGGGTTTATATATGTGTAATCAAAATGGGAAACAATCTTAAACGATGAGCCCAAGTATCCGGATATTTCTCCAATGGAATATCTATGAAGTGTCAAGCCCGCACATTTAAGGGCACCTATTTTTGAAAATTCGGCAAATATAGCGTAGCCGCCTACGTTTAATGTTGATTTTACATTTTCGAAATATCTTTTTATATCATCTTCATCGGTTAGAAAATGTAAAACCGCCCTGTCAATCCATATATCAACATCCGGTATTGAATCCTGGATTGGTTGGGCGATGTCTTGACAAAGCCAATTAATTTTCTTGTATTTATTACCCAACCTGCTCTTGACACGGTTTAGAACCTCGATACTGATATCATTAAGAATTATTTTTACACCTTTGGTCAGAAGTTCTTCTATCAAAACTGAAGTTCCCGCGCCCGGAAGGAATACCGTAGAATTTTCCCATTCCGGAATATGATTCAACAGTTCCAGTGTTTTGGATACATCTTTTTCATACCAGCCTAATTTTGAATCCTCTGTACCTGAAAAAATTGTATCCCAATGCTTGCTGCTCGATTTCATTGCCTCTCCTTATATAAGACCACTGCACAATAAGCGTCTTCACAGAAACCAAAGAACCGGCGAGATTTAAAAAT
>CAZPBP010000048.1:0-8383 GCA_964584845.1 uncultured Hippea sp. | reverse complement strand
ATGCCTATGATACATTGAAGCAATCTCTCTTTTCTTTGTCAACTATTCCGAATCATGATTTAACATTCATTTTTTTCGCGTATTTTCCGGAAGAGCCAATTTATTGGACATCAAAACAGGTTTGATAAATTCATTGCCATGTTTGTATCTTTTTCAATCAACTCAATCACAATTGACATACAAACAGATATGAATAGAATCGTGCTATGCAATTATCAGTCGTGGTGCCTGTTTATAATGAGGCAGAGAATTTGCTCATATTGGCCGGCGAAATTAAAGAGGCGATTAAGAACTACAAAAATAAAGAAATCATATTTGTTGATGATCAAAGCATAGATGAAAGTCTAAGTATTATAAAAGAGATAAAGATAAATAATAAAGATTTGAATATAAGAATAATATGCAGGACAAAGAGAGGCGGACTTTCTGCCGCACTTGCCACAGGATTTCTTGCAGCAAATGGTGATGTAATTATCAGTATAGACAGCGATCTTCAGAACGATCCGGCCGACATTCCAAAGCTTGTTTCCTATATAGGACAATACGATGTTGCTATCGGATGGAGAAGAGAGAGACACGATCCGCTTATTAAAAAGATCTCATCAAAAATTGCAAATTTCATAAGAAATAATGTCACACATGAAAGTATTCATGATACGGGATGCACTCTCAAGGCTTATAAAAGAGAATTTCTGTTAAAACTAAAACTTTTCGACGGACTTCACCGATTCTTGCCTACGCTGCTCAAACTTGAAGGAGCAAAAGTGATAGAAGTTCCTGTTAAACATAGAAAAAGAAGATTTGGAAAATCCAAATATCACCTGTTTAATCGTCTGACAGGCCCAACAATAGATCTGTTTGCAGTTCGCTGGATGCAGAAGCGTCATATTGATTTAAGCGCCAAAGAGATTTGAACTACAATTTTGACATCTGGCTGATAATCGGTTTCGTAGCTCAAACAATATTCGGGGCACGGTTTTTGCTTCAATGGCTTGTTTCCGAAAAGCAGCATAAAAGCGTTATTCCAATAGGTTTCTGGTATTTATCAATAGTAGGCAGTCTTATGCTTTTAATATACGCCATACATAGAAAAGATCCGGTTTTTATCCTGGGGCAGGCAACCGGTTTATTTATCTACATCAGAAACCTCATGATGATACACAAAGAGAAAAAGAGGTGAGACATTCTTCAATGCTGCTTCTGGCGGTTTCGATACTCTTTCTGCTCTTTTTTCGATTGGGAAGCTATGGTCTGATAGAAACATCCGATGCCAGATATTCCGAAATTTCTCTTGAAATGGCCAACAGCGGCGATTATATAACACCAAGACTAAATGGTATCAAGCATTTCGACAAGCCTCCCCTTACATATTGGCTGGCAGCAGCAGGCATTAAATTCTTAGGCAAAAACGAATGGGGAGTGAGAATTTTTCAAGGTATTATCGCGCTCATAATTGTTCTGTTCGTTTACCTGTTTGCCGGCAAATTCGTTCAGAGGAAAAATGCAGTCTATGCCGTTGTCTTTCTTGTCGGCATACCGATATTTTTCGGCAGTTCGCATGTTTTGACAACGGATCTTCTAAACAGCCTTTCTACAACCGGCGCCCTCTTTTCGTTTTTTCTATGGTATAAAAAACGACAATTTATTTATCTGATACTGTTTTATGCAGCCATAGGTATTTCTTTTTTGATCAAAGGACCGATCGGACTATTTGTAATACTGCCAATCATTATTCTGTTTTTGATGACCGAACATAATCTTAAGGCAATCCTAAAAATGAGGCCATGGATGTTTATTATCTCACTTCTTATTGCAGCACCCTGGTATATAGCACTTATAAAGCAAAATCCGGGATTATTAAGTTATCTTATCGATAACCAGCTTCTAAGCAGACTTCACAAGGGAGGACTTGGGCATCCTCGTCCTATGCTCTATTATCTCCGGATGTTTCCGTTGACGATGTTTCCGGCCATCATTCCTGCAGTTTTTCAAAAGAAGCTGAATTCCTTCAAAAAATTTTTACTGATAGCGGCTTTATGGCCGCCGATTTTTTTCTCCATTCCTGCAACAAAACTCCCATTATATATATTGCCCTCGGTCCCGTTTATTGCAATCTTGGCATCGATCAGCGCTATAAATTTTAAAAAATTTTCAAAATACGGAAGTATAATAATAGCGCTCGTTTATCTTTTAGCTGCAGTTCTTTTGTATACCGGTGTAATAAAACATATAACGCAGCAAAACAAAATTGCACTACTTCTGTCCGTTTCCTCGGTTCTTATAGTAATATTATACATAGTATCGAAAAATCGATTTGATAAGCTAATAATATCAAGTTTTACAGTGATTCCATTTACGGTAACTATGCTTTTTCTATCGCCCATCGTATCAAACCTGAAAATCTACAAACCGTTTATGAAACAGATAAACACCAAAGACAAGGTTGTTGAATATCATTGTTTTGTAAGATCAATACCGTTCTATCTAAATCATCCGGTAAAGACTGTAGGATTACAGCAGGAGCTTCGATTTGACAGCAAAAAGACTATAAAAAAGCTTGTAGTGTCGGAAAGTAATTTTTGGAAATTATGGCAGAGGGAGCCGCTAAAAGTAATAATAAACCGTGATGATTTGAAAAAATTCAGGCATTATACGGTTTTAGATTCCAAAAAGAAACTTATTTTAATTAGTAACTCACCTTACAAACTAAAGACAAGTCTCAGCGAGAAAGAAAGGCATTAGGTGCAGGGTTATTTTTTCTTTTAGACCTGCCGGCGTTGAGGTAAATGTCGGATATGAAAAATCCATTAGAAAGTATAATGAGACCGCTGCACAATAAGCTGTGAAGGTGCTTACTGTGCAACGGTCTCATAATATTTGCCGGTCAAGTTATGCAGTTGTTATATAGTTATATTCTGCTAATAGTATCATATAATTGACAATTGTCCCATAGCTTTTATACTGAAAAGGCTATGAAGGAAAAATTGAAATCTATAGTCGGTCAAAGACGCATCAGTTTCGTAGCTTTAAGTGCGGTCGGAATTTTAGCTATCATCTTAAGTTCGATTGTTCTGATTTACGCATTACAGCTTTTTCATGCAGAAACCGCCACATTTGCCAAAATTACAGGTACTTTAATAAATAATGTTCAATTGTCCAATACAGATAAAACAAGGTTATACGACATACTCAAATACGATTTGGATAAACTGAATAGCAATCTGTTTATTGATCAGACAAAATTAAAAACAATAAAATTAAAAATCATCAAAGCGATCGATTCAAGAAATAAACAGGCGATGCTTGATTTTTCGTATGATATAGAGAAAATAAGTGAAGCCGGTCTGAAAAAATCTTATTTTACTCTGGCAATAATTACAGTCATACTTATCTTTCTACTTTGTATCATCTATCTGCTTGCAATTTTTTTACCGGATAAGCGCTTTCAAAATGCTATCAATAGCATAACTGCAAGTTTATCCGAATTAGAAACGGGCAAATATCTAAACCAAAAAGAGATAGGGTTTCGGGAAACAGCTCAGTTGATTAAACATACAAAAAGGGCAATTAATAGAACTCTTGATATCAGTCGAATGCACGCTATGTTGAGTGCGGTGAATCAGGTGATGATAAAGACAAAAACCGAATCTCAGATTTTCAGCGACATCTGCAAAATTTTTGTTGAACAGGGAGAATTCAGGCTTGCATGGATCGGCATTTTGGATGAAAAAGCTCACATAACGCAAACATATTTCTGTGGGGATGAGAGTTATGTAAATTTCGTAGTAAAATCTCTCAACGAAAATCTATCCACCGGACCAACAAGTAAAGTTATAAAGAGAAAGAGAATCTTTATAAACAACGATACTTCCAAAAACCGCTTGCTGAAACCATGGAAAAAAGAGATGCTGAGTAGAGATTATCTGTCAAGCGCCTCTTTGCCGATAATCAAGAAAGGAAAGCTGATAGGTATACTTAATATCTATACAAACAGATTAAATTTTTTCAGAAAAGAAAATTTTGATCTTCTCAACGAAATTGCCGACGATATTCATTTCGTTCTTGACAAAATAGAGAATGAGAAAAGGCAGAATATAACAATGGAAGCGTTGGAAAAAGGCTCATCATATATAGTCATTATGGACAAAAATTTGACCATAACCTACGCCAACAAAGCCGCCAAAGAGATCTTAGCGGGAAATACCGAAGGCGAACTTTTAGATAAACATTGCAGCGTAATCAATGACAGACTCAGAAACAAAATATTGACAAATGAATTTTTTGATAACTTGCTGAAAAAGAAAAAGGCTTTCAATGATCTGTTGATCTATTCAAAAAAAGGCGGTAATTTAGTCTATTTAGATACCAAAATAACTTATTTTAAAATGAGTGAAAATCATGATTATTTTATTTTACACGGTAAAGAGATTACGAAAGAGGTTCAACTTCAAAATTCCATAAATAAGATGCTTTTTTATGATTTTGAAACAAATTTGCCGAATAGACATGTTTTTCTGGAATCAGCTGAATTGTACATAAAAACAGCAGGTCGGAACAGACAAGCAGCATTGGCAATAATCGATCCTCGTAATTTTACCTATATCAATGACGTTCAGGGGTTTGAAAATGGCGGCACACTTCTCAAGGCAATCGGAGTCAGATTAACCGAAACATTAAAAAGCAGTGATTTAGTAGCAAAAGCGCCCGGAAGCAGATTCTATATTTTTATTAAGAAGGTAGATGTAAAATACAGTATGACGGACATTTTGAAAAGAATTCAAAATGTGTTGGACAAACCGTTCAACATAAATTCGAAAGAGATAAGATTATCGTTTCACATCGGCATATCCATATATCCAAATGATGCTCAAAACGCATCGGATCTTTTGTCACACGCAGAGACCGCATTGTTTTATAACAAAAAATCCAAGTCTAAAAAACCGTACAGCTTTTTCACTGAAGATATCGAGCGGGATATAAAAAAATCCGAACAGTTGAAAGAAGCTCTGTCAAATGCCCTGAAACAAAAAGAGTTTCTCCTATATTACCAGCCTTATTTCAATCCGATATCAAAAACGGTTTCAGGTGCCGAAGCACTTCTGCGCTGGAAAAAAGACGGCAAGATAATTATGCCGGCAGAATTTATTTCAACTTTAGAAAAAGGCAATATGATCGCAGATGTTGAGAAATGGATCATAGATCAAACATGTTCGGATATGAGGAAATGGCGGGAAAAAGGGCTAAGACTTGCACCGATTTCAATTAATATATCGCCTAAGAGCTTTACCAAGCCAAACCTGACACATGATATATTTTCTGCAGCAGAAAGATATCGAATAGATCCGGCTTTTCTAACGGTAGAAATCACAGAAAGGCTATTTATGTCCGACTTAGATTATTCGAAAAAAATTCTTACTAATCTAAAAGAAAAGGGAATCAGGATAGCCATTGATGATTTTGGAACCGGTTTCTCCTCTTTATCCTACTTAGAGCAGCTGCCAATTGATATACTAAAAATAGATATCTCTTTTGTACAAAAGATAACAAGTGACAGGCGCTCTGTTGCCATTGTCCAGTCTATTATTGCTGTAGCTCAGGCACTTTCTTTAAGCACAGTAGCTGAAGGCGTGGAAACCGTCGAACAGTTGAATATTCTAACAAAGCTGAACTGTGATAATATACAGGGATGGCTTTTTGCAAAAGCGATGCCTAAAGATCAATTTGAACTGTTTCTGACTTCTTCATAGGTGTGCAAGGCGAGTGGCAAGCCTGCTTTCCCGCCTAACACTTTTGCTCGGCGCAGGCAAATTTTAATTTTTGTCTTTTCTTGGTTTTCACAGGTATGTTTATTGTGTAACGGTCTCATAATTACTAATTTTATAGATTCCATCAAGTTCTCTGTAGCTGCCGTCTAAATCCATTCCGCAGCCGACAATAAAATCATCTCCTTTTAGATTAAAAGCTTGATAATCTATCGCCACATTATATTTGGTCGCGTTCTTTCTGACAACAAGATATGCATATCTTATACGAGCCGGATTTCTTTTTTCCAACAATTTGTTGAGATAAAACGATGTTGCACCGGAATCAAGAATATCATCAATAACAAGGCAGTCTTTGCCGTCTATATTTCCTGAAAGATCTTTCAGAATATTTATATTGCCATTACTTCTTGTGCCATGATAACTTTTTGCCTGTATAAAATCAGTCTGAAAGTCCGTCTTTATAAATTTTTTAATTTTATCAAAAAAATAGGCACCTCCGTTTAATACAACTATCAGCATCGCAGGAGCAATAAATCCATCTATATTTATCTGATCCGCAACCTCAACGATGGCCTTTTGGACATGAAGCTTGCTGTAAACAGGTATCAACTCTACCATATTCCAGGTATCTTTTGCCCGCATCCGGGACATTTGCCGTTATTCAAACAGTTTTTTATAACCTTTCGATTTCGGCGAACAATCAGGATTTTGTCGCATGATGGACAGTTTGTATTTTCAGCTTCATTATCATAAGCTGAATACAGATAGCTCAAACCGGCGTCTTTTCCAATCATATATGCATCTCCAACGCTCGTGGCAGACGTCGGATAGCTGTTTTTATATTTATGTGCAGGAAAAAACCGTTTCAGATGCCACGGTATATTTTTATCTATTTGCGCAATTGATTTTGCAACGGCAGAAAGCTCTTTGATGCTATCGTTAAAACCGGGAACAATAAGAGTTGTAATTTCGACCCATATGTTGCTTTCTATAAAATAATCTAAGTTATTTCTCACAACATCAAGATCGGCATTCAGAACATTCCTGTATTTATCGGCGGAAAAACTTTTTATATCGAGATTTACCGCATCTATCAAGCCGGTCATTTTCTTTATGAGAATATCTGTCATAAAGCCGTTTGTGCTAAACAGATTTTTTAAACCTTTATTTTTCGCTATTTCAGCAGTGTCAAGGACATATTCGATATAAACCGTCGGTTCAGAATAGCCGTATGCGATTGAGCTGCAGCCATACTCGACCGCATTACGAACAACTCCCTCAGGCGTCATATCAATCTTATCGTTTCTTTTTGTCCGTTTTCTGGATTCATAAGTACCGCAAAACGGACAGGTCAGATTGCATCCGTCCGGAGCGGCAACATAGGAAAAGCTTGACGGCAGTACATGATAAAACTGCTCTCTCTCAACCGGATCAACCGAAACCGCAGCAACCTTGCCGTAAACCATGCTTTTGATAGTTCCATTCTCATTTTTTCTTACATTGCATTTTCCCGTTTGCTGATCGTCAAGTTCGCAAAAATGGCTGCACACCAAACATTTTATAGTTTCTTTTCCACAATTTTCCAGATCCCTGTAATTCATTTTTAATCCTCGTAAAATCGTCTGTAAAGCAGTTCGGGATATACATTGATCATATCCTTTTTTGCAAAGCTATACGCGTAATGATCTATATAGTCGCAAATTATCTCATACGCCGCGTTTATTTCTTTCATTTTTTCACTATCGCCATGCTTGTCCGGATGATAACGCTTTGATAATGCAATATAACTTTCTTTAATATAGCTATATGTTGCTGTCTCCGGTACTCCAAGTAACTTCCTGGCATTGCTGATTTTATCAAACATATTGTCAAATCCTGCCATTTATCTGTATAATGTAAATATGACGGAAAAAAGAGAAAAATCAAGGCTGCTTGAGCTATTTAAGATACTCAACGAAAATTTCGGAGAGATGTACTGGTGGCCCGCCGACTCGCTTGATGAGATGGTTATAGGTGCCATTTTGACTCAGAATGTAAGCTGGAGAAATGTTGAGAAGGCAATGAGCGCACTCAAAAAGAATAACCTGGATAGTTTTGAAGCCATTCTTTCTTTGAACAAGAATCTACTCGAGAATCTTATAAGACCTGCAGGATTTTACAGACAAAAGGCGGAACGATTAAAAACGACTGCACATTTTTTCCTTGGCAATAGATTTATCGACAGAGACATGCTGCTTTCTCTCAACGGAATAGGCAAAGAAACAGCCGATTCAATTTTGCTTTACGGCTTAAATCAACCTATCTTTGTTGTTGATGCATATACAAAACGGATATTGGCAAGACACAAAATCATAACAAATTCGGATTATGATTCAATCCAGCGGCTGTTTCAGGATAATCTTCCCAAATCGGCCAAACTTTTTGGCCAATATCACGCCTTGTTAGTTAAAACCGCAAAGCTTCACTGTAAAAGAAAGCCTTGGTGCAATAGGTGTCCGCTTCTGAGCGACCTCATTGACAACAAAATCTCTCCGCTTACCGTAATTGCATCTGATCAGAACTAATAGAGATGTCTCTTGTAAGCCCTGATCAGATGGCTAAACACTATGAGATCACTG
>CAZPBP010000047.1:0-8549 GCA_964584845.1 uncultured Hippea sp. | reverse complement strand
ACCCTTGAAGTAAATATAAAAATTGCTATACTAAAATGTTAATGTATAAAAATGTAATATTACAGCGAATGGGGAGGTTTGTCTATAATTCCATATAATATGGTTAACGACATAAATCGATTTTTATGAATGATAAACTGCTGCTGGATATGGTAAAGAGAATTATAAAAGGGATATTGTTTCAGAATTCCGTGTTACTGTACCATATCAGATGGGAAAATAAAGATGGCGACAAGGTAATGCAAATTTATTTAACAGGGGATAACAAAAAAGTATCCGTAGGGGATTGTGCAAAAATCAATAGATATATTGTAAATACTTTTGATGAAAAAGAGATAGAAAGAACATTTTCAATTGAGGTTGGAACTGCGGGTACGGAAAGGGAACTTTTCACAATAGATCATTTCAAGAATTCAATAGGGGAAACAGTTTTTATCATGACAGATAAAAAAGTTGATGGAAGTAATAAATTTGAGGGTGTTATGAAAAATATAAAAGATGATCAGATTATTATTGAGTCTGCTGAAAATATATATATTATTCCCGTCAAAATAGTAAGAAACGCTCATGTAATAGATACTGCTTATAAGGAGCTTTCTACCCTTTAATTCTTAAGGAGAACAAATGATGAAAATATTTAAAATGATTAAAGGCATAGCCAAAGAACACAATATGTCATATAAAGATGTAGCCGACCTCATACAGAATTCGATTAAGGAAGCAATTCTTTCGCGCTACCCTTCCACAACCCAGATAGAAATAGTTATGGATGTTGATGAGCAGCTTTTTACGGCTAAAATACGCAAGAAGGTGTCGGCAGCATCATCAAACGGTTATTATATACCGATAGCAGATGCCGTAAAATACGATGACAATGTGAAAGTAGGAGACTGGATATGGGTACCCGTCAACCTGAAAGAATTAGGCAGAATATCGGCAAATATAGTTAAAAAGACTATATCACGTGAGTTTGAAAGTAAAGACAGTCAAAAGATATATGAGGAATTCAGCAATAAAAAAAACTCAATTATCTCAGGTGTAGTTTTGACGGAAACCGGATATGGAGATATTCTTATTGATCTAAAAACAGCCACAGGAATAATGCCCAAACGAGAACAGATTGCCATTGAAACATTAGTTGCAGGAGATGTAACAAAGGCATATATTATAGGTGTTGAAAAGAGAAGAAATCAAACAAAAGTTTTGCTGTCTCGAAGTCATCCGGGTATGCTGAGAAAACTAATGGAGATCAACATTCCTGAAATAAAGAGTGACGCGATAGTTATTAAATCCATTGCAAGAGATCCCGGAATGAGAGCTAAGGTTGCAGTATATACAAAAAGAACAAATGTAGATCCGGTAGGAGTTTGCGTGGGAATCAAAGGCATAAGAATTGATGCAATAGTAAACGAACTAAACGGAGAACGGATAGATGTGATAAAATGGTCACCCGACATAGCAATGTTTATAGCAAACGCCGCAAAACCGGCAAAAATAGATCAGATAGAAATTAATGAGGAAGACAAAGAAGCAACGCTTTTCGTTGACAGAAACAATATTGCACTTGCCATAGGCAAGAAAGGACAGAACGTGAGACTAATAAGCAAACTGACCGGATACAAAATATCCATTGAAAGAGAAGAAGAAAGCAGTGAAAACGGCACTGATGATTCGGAGGATAGAGATGTCTAAAATACAGATCTTCAGACTGGCAAAACTTCATAATATACCCTCCAAAGATGTAATGAATCTGCTAAAACTGCACAGAGTGGACTTCAAAACCAACTTTAGCAGTGTAGATAAAGAACCGGCAGAAAGAATTCTTGCCAGAAAATATCATATAAAATTATCGGTTCCCAAAGCAGTCGCCAAACAATCTTCTTCCCCAAAACAAACAACAAGCTTATCCCGTCCAAAACTAAAAAGGTATAATACTCCTCCTAAAAAAGAGGTACCGGAAATAGCTCCAACAGCTATTCCGCAGGAAACAATAAAAACGCCCAAACGAATAAAAATCTATCATACGGAAAAACAAAAATCAACTCAAGGCGATAGACACAAATCCACAAAGCATATTCCGATATCCATTTTTGGTATGCCCAGCAAATTTAAGAAGAAGAAAAAACAGAAACAAAAGAAATCTAAAATAAATAACACGGTTGTTGATAAAAAGACTGAGGCTGAGAAAGGACTAACGATTTATGGTCAAAAAACTGTCTCGGAACTTGCCAATGCATTAGAAATCAGCTCGGCAAAACTTATCAAAAAACTGCTTGATCTCGGCATCATGGCAACAAAAAATGATGTTTTAGACAAAGAAACAATGCTGGTTTTGGCCGACGAATTTTCCTATCAATTCCAAGACAAAAAAAGGGTGGATGTTCTAAGTGAGCTTGTACCCGAGAAACAGGATAAACCTGAAGAGCTGAAGGTAAGACCTCCGGTGGTAACGGTTATGGGCCATGTTGACCATGGAAAAACAACTTTACTGGACGCAATAAGAGACACAAGAGTTGCATCTAAAGAGGCCGGCGGTATAACCCAAAACATAGGAGCGTCAATCACAGAGGTAAATGGTCAGAAAATAATCTTCATCGATACTCCGGGGCACGCTGCGTTTACTCAGATGAGGGCCAGGGGAGCGCAGGTTACGGATCTCGTAATACTTGTAGTAGCAGCCGATGATGGAATAATGCCTCAAACTATGGAAGCCATAAACCATGCAAAAGCTGCCGGAGTGCCTATTCTTGTAGCAATCAATAAAATTGATAAACCGAATGCAAAGCCTGAAAAGATAAAGGAACAGCTATCAGAGCATGGTCTTGTATGGGAAAAATGGGGCGGAAATACGGTTATAGCTGAAATATCCGCCAAAAAGAAAATTGGAATTGATGAGCTTCTTGAAATGATTCTTTTGATGGCGCAGATGGCTGAACTAAAGGCAAATCCCGACAAACCGGCAAAAGGTGTTGTAATAGAGTCTAAAGTTGACAGCAAGCAGGGTATTTCGTGTACGGTTCTTATAAAAGAAGGAACTTTGCATCAAAAAGATTATTTTGTTGCCGGAAAGCAATGGGGACGCGTACGCAGACTTTTATCAGCTTCTTTAAAACAGATAAAGGGAGCAGAGCCATCAGAGCCTGTAATGATACTCGGAGCAGCCGGGTTACCTGAAACAGGCGATATACTAACAGTTGTTCCAAATGAAAAGATTGCAAAATCAATATCAAACAGCAGACAAGAGGCTTCGGTTTCGATTAGCAAACCCGCAAAGCATAAAACGCTCGAAAGCATACTAAACGATATTGACGAAGAAGAACAAAAAAGTCTTAAGTTGGTTGTAAAAGCCGACACTGTTGGAGCAGTGGAAGCTTTCACTCAATCTATGCTTGAATTATCATCAGAGGAAATTAAAATCGAAACGATTCATAGTGCCGTAGGTGCAATATCCGAAACAGACCTTGATTTAGCGGACGCAACCGAAGCAATCATTATAGGATTTAACGTTTCACTGACTCCAATGGCAAATAGATCTCCCAAAAAGAAAAACATAGACATAAAACTTTACAATGTAATTTATGAAGCCCTTAACGATTTAAAAGATGCACTGACTGGAATGCTGAAGCCTACTGAGATAGAAGAGCAATTGGGAGTTGCAGAAGTACGTCAGATATTCAAAATTACCAAGGTCGGCACAATTGCCGGATGCTATGTAACGGATGGAACTATTGCAAGAGGCAACACGGTTAAGTTGATAAGAAACGGAGTAGTTATATATAATGGAAAAATATCTAATCTAAAACGGTTCAAAGAAGACGCAAAAGAAGTTTCAAAAGGTTATGAATGCGGTATCTCTATAGCCGGATATAATGACATAAAGGTTGATGATTTAATAGAAGCATACAAGATAGTAGAGAAAAAGAGGTAGAATCTAAAATGTCGACCCAAATAAGACAAAGACGCATAGCCTCTGAAATTCAACGTGTTTTGATGCAGGAGCTTGCTAAAATTTCAATGGATAACAAAGAACTTTTCAGTGTTAATATAAGCTATGTCAAAATGTCAAAAGATCTCAATCATGCAAAGATATACGTGAGTGGAAACAGTACATCGGTGGATGCGCTCAATGAAGAAAAAGGCCGCTACAAGACAGTTGTGGCAAAATCAATGCATATGAAATATGTGCCGAATATAGTTTTTATAAAAGATAGTTTGACCGAAGAAGCCTACAAGGTTGACAAACTGCTAAAGAAAATAAAACAAGAGGACGCTATTGTCGGTTACAACACAATAGAAAAAAAGATTGCCGAAATCTTAAAACAAGGGGAAAAGATTTTGATTGTTAGTCATATAAACCCTGATGGCGACAACATAGGCTCAACCCTCGGACTGGTTAATTCGCTGCGGCAAATCGGAAAAAAAACTATTGTTGCCAATAAAACCGGTATACCGGATAACTTTATGTTTCTTTGCGGAGCAGACAAAGTTATATCCACTGATAATCTCAAGCCGGAATTTGATATCATAGTATTTGCCGATTGCGGAAGCATAGAACGCGCCGACCTAAAGGACAATGTTTTGGATTCTGCAGTCACAACTATTAATATCGATCATCATAAAACAAGCACTAATTATGCAGATTACAATCTAATTGACCCTGATGCTCCCTCAACAAGTTTCGTAATTTATAAAATGCTTAAGCATCACAATTTCCCGATAGATAAAGATATTGCCGAAGCCCTCTATGCTGCTCTGCTGACCGATACAGGTTCTTTTCGCTACTCATCAACATCATCTGCTGCATTTGAAATGGCTTCAGATCTGATCTCTTGCGAGGTTGATCCATGGTATGTTGCCTCAAGCATTTATGAAAATAAAAAGCCGTCGCAGCTTAAACTTTTGGGCAAACTTCTCTCAAAAATTGAATATTATTTTGATAATCGCTTTGCTCTAATTACAATAACGCAAGATGATTTTGACACAACTGAAACAACTACTGCCGATTCCGAAGGAATTGCCAACTATGCAAGAGCTATAAGTGGAGTTGAAATAGGGGCTCTGATAAGAATAGAAAAAAATGATATGTATAAGGTCAGCCTAAGATCAAAGAGTCTCGATGTAACGCCGGTTGCCACAGCCTTTAACGGAGGGGGACACAAAAATGCGAGTGGATTTTCTCTTGCAGGTCCGCTGAATAAAGCCAAGATCAATCTTTTATCCGAAATAAAAAAACTGTTAAGTTAAACCGCCCTTCAAATGATCTCCGGAATAATCAATATAGATAAAATTAGCGGCTTCTCATCATTTTGGCATGATACATTTATAAAAAGAGCGATCGGAGCAAAAAAGGTGGGACACACAGGAACATTAGATCCAATTGCAACAGGACTGCTTACAATATGTATCGGAAAAGCAACAAGACTGGTAAAATATCTCTCCGGAGATAAGGTTTATATAGCAGAAGCTCTTTGGGGTGTCCAAACCGATACGGATGACATAACAGGCAATGCGTTGTTTCATTCCGATAATCCGGCTGTTGATGAAAAGGCTGTAGAAAACGCGATCCAAAATTTTATAGGCAAAATCGCTCAAACTCCTCCTGTCTATTCGGCAATAAAAGTTAAAGGAAGACCGTTATACGATTACGCAAGAGGCGGACAGAAGATCGATATACCGACAAGAGTCGTTCAGATTTACGATATCAAACTAATAGAACATCATAAACGTCGTTCGCAATTACAGATTCATTGCTCAAAAGGCACATATATAAGATCAATCATTAGAGATATGGGAAAAATACTCGGCTGCTACGGCACAATCTTGTCGCTAAGGCGAGTTGCTTCCGATCATTTTAATATAACGGATGCTTATACGATTGGTCGTATATACGATAAAAGCAGGAATGACAGCATAAGCAACGCTATCGTTCCTATGGTCAAAGCCGTTTCATTCCTGCCGATGATTTCAGTAAAAGGAGAAGAGGAAACCGGTATAAAAAACGGAAAAACGCTTACAGGCGAATTCCCCAACGGACAAGTCTCTATTGTCAATGCCGCCGGCAATCTAATAGCTATAGGAAACGGATCCGGAACCGTCATAAAACCTGAAACGGTTTTTTGACTAAAGGTAACGCTTCACGCATTAAGCGGCTTGATCGGTTTTATCGATATTATAAGCATAAGCTTAAAAACAGAATGACTGTATCGCGTATAATTAACTATTTATAGTTGAAAAGCTATTATAAATATCTATAATAACTTATAACAATTATAATTTGGAGGTACATTATGGAAACGGAACATAAGAAATACAAAATCGAAAGCTGGTGCAACGATTATCCCGGAGACAGACCACCAAGATTCCTTCAACCGTTCTTACTCGTATTTTTGAAACAGGAACCGACTCATGGATATCAGCTTATCGAAAAGCTTGCAAAACTTGGGGTAAAGCATGAAAATTATGAAATCGGTTATATCTACAAAACATTGAGGACGATGGAAAAAAATGGTTTTGTTACGAGCCAATGGGATACTAAGGCAAGAGGAGCAGCAAGAAGAATTTATCACATTACTCCGGAAGGCGATATTCAACTTAAACGATGGATTGTTTCTATAAAACAGATAAGAAAGAGTCTAAAATCCCTTTTGGACATGTGCCAGGACATCTGCGGCGAAACTTAACGCAAGTTTATGACGATCGGAGTTGATGAAGCAGGCAGAGGTTCCTGGGCAGGTCCGGTTGTTGTCGGTATTGTGCAAATTACCGAAAACAAACTATTGGATGGTATCGTCGATTCTAAAGTTATTTCGGAAAACAGAAGAGAGTTGCTTTATGATAAAATTATAAAACTCTTTCCTTATTCCATCGGTTTTGCTACGAATAAAGAAGTAGATCGGAATGGTATTATAAAAGCTACAAATATGGCAATAAACAGGGCAATAGAACAATTCCCGAATGATATAAAATCTTTGCTTATAGACGGACAAGACAAATGGGATATTCCCGTACCGCACAAAACTATAATAAAAGGTGATCAAAAGATAAAAGCCATATCCGCTGCATCTATTATAGCAAAAGTATGGCATGACAGATATATGCGACTTGCAGCAAATATCTATAAAGGTTATAAATTTGAGAAAAATAAGGGATACGGCACCAAAGAGCACATGGCATCAATTAAGAGATTGGGCATCTGCGATATACACAGAAAAAGCTACAAACCAATAAGAGATAGTATCACAGAAGCAACCGGGGAAAAATCCATTTTACTTCATACATGCTGTGCACCATGCGCATCAGGAACAATTGAGCAGTTAAAAGACGATGGTTATAACGTTACCCTTTTCTTTTATGATCCTAATATCTCGCCTGAATCTGAATATACAAGACGTTTGGGCGAGGCAAAAAAGCTTGCAGAAATATATGATATTGGAATTATTAAAGGAAGATACGATACTATTCTATGGGATGAATTGACCAAAAGATTTTCAAATGAACCTGAATCGGGTAAGCGATGCACAATTTGCTATCAGATGAGAATGACGGAAACGGCAAAAAAGGCACAAGAACTTAATTTCGATGCTTTTACCACTACCCTCACCATAAGTCCTCATAAAGACGCTAAACGCATTTATCAACTTGGAAATTCTATAGAAAAACAGTTTGGTATCGAGTTTGTATTCTACGATTTCAAAAAGAAAAACGGTTTTTTGAAATCTATTCAAAATTCAAAAAACTATGGTTTCTATAGACAAAATTTTTGCGGCTGCATATACTCTAAAAATCAATAGATGTTCAAAATCATCAAGGAAGGAATAGGAACACTGGCCAGGTGTACATCGATTTCTACAAAACATGGAACAATTGATACGCCCGAATTCATGCCTGTCGGCACCCAAGCAACTGTAAAAGCAATAACCCCAAGAATGCTTAAAGAAATAGGAACTCAGATAATTCTTGCAAATACATATCACCTGTATCTAAAACCGGGAAGCAAGATAATCAGAAAAGCGGGCGGACTTCACAAATTTTGCGGATGGGACGGCCCTATTTTGACCGATTCGGGAGGGTTCCAAATTTTCAGCCTCAAGGCAACAAAGATAACCGAGAATGGTGCATGTTTTCCTTCTATATTTAATGGAAGCAGTCATTTCATAACCCCCGAAGATTCTATAAAAATTCAGGAGGAGTTGGGAAGTGACATAATGATGGTATTAGATATATGCCCGGCCGGAACAGCTTCGTATCTGCATGTAGCGGATGCAGTAAACACAACAACAAAATGGGCAAAACGATGCAAGGCATCCAAAAAAAATGATAATTTACTATTTGGCATTATTCAGGGTGGAATATATGAAGATTTGAGATTTCGTTCGACCGAGATGATTCGTGAAATTGATTTTGACGGATTTGCAATAGGAGGATTATCCGTAGGAGAAAATAAAGCGGATTTTCATAGAATAATGAGCTATACGGCACAACTTTTGCCCCAGGATAAGCCGCACTATCTTATGGGTGTTGGAAAACCATCGGATATTGTTGAGTCGGTT
>CAZPBP010000046.1:0-8580 GCA_964584845.1 uncultured Hippea sp. | reverse complement strand
ATAGGTAAAAAAGCCGATGAAATAAGAAGAAAAAAACATGGTATAAACAGCTATTATGTGTTAAATAGACAGATAAACTATTCCAACATATGCATTTCACGTTGTAAATTCTGTGCATTTGCAAGAAGTCCGGGCGAAAAAGGGGAGTATCTTCTAAGTAATCAGGAAATAATCGATATCATAGGTCAAAGAGAAACAGATGAGGTTCATATTGTCGGAGGACTTCATCCCGACCTGCTCTTTTACCATTATACAGATATGATAAAAGCCATTCGATCCAACTTTCCCGATATCTGGATCAAAGCTTTTACTGCTGCCGAGATTGAACATTTTTCAACAATTAGCGGATTGCAGATTGAAAAAGTTTTATCCGGTCTTAAAACGGCAGGCTTAAATTCCCTGACCGGAGGAGGGGCGGAAATATTTTCCGATCGTATTAGACAGCGACTTTTTCCAAAAAAGGCCGGTGCGGAAAAATGGCTTTTTATTCACAAATCAGCTCATAAAATCGGCTTGAGAAGCAGCGCCACCATGCTTTTTGGTCATATAGAAACCGATGATGAAATAGTGCATCATCTTTTTGAGCTGAGGAAACTTCAGGCAGAAACCAACGGTTTCAATGCCTTTGTAGCATTGCCTTTTCATTCGGGCAGCAGTTTTCTTGATCTACCCCCGGTTTCAGCAGTCAGGATTCTTAAGGTCATTGCACTGTCGAGAATTATCCTGTCAAATTTTCCGCATATAAAGGCATACTGGGTAATGCTGACACCAAGACTTGCCGAGATTGCACAATTTTTCGGCGCCGATGATCTTGACGGAACGATAGGAAAAGAACTTATAACGCATTCAGCCGGCACGGAGTCGCCATCATCTATGAGTGAAGAAAAATTACGTCAATTAATTACCGGAGCCGGTTTTGTACCGGTTAGGCGAACCGGAAACTACCTTAAGGCTGCCTTGTAATGAAAAGATACGATTTCAGAGAGGCTTTAAATCTTTTTGACAAAGATTTTTATGAACTGGAAGAGGAGGCGTCTGCCGTAAGATTTGCGAAAAATCCTTTGAAAACCGTCAGCTTCGTGGTGGATACCAATATAAACTATACAAATATATGTAATACAAAATGTAGCTTTTGCGCATTTTATAAAGATGAAAAAAGCACTGAATCTTATACGATGAGCATAGAAGAAATTTTGCAGAAGGTTGAAAAACTGCAGGGTTTGGGAGTGGAGACACTTCTCATACAGGGCGGATTAAATGAAGCCATAAAATATGAATATTATCTTGATATGATACGAGAGCTTAAAGAACATTTTCCAAAGTTATTTGTTCACGCATTCAGCCCTCCCGAAATCGATCTTATGAGCAGAATAAGCTGCAAAACGACAAGCAGCGTACTAAGCGCTCTTTGGGATAGCGGCTTAAGAACTATTCCCGGAGGAGGCGCAGAGATACTAACGGAAGATGTTAGAAAAAAAATAGCACCGTTAAAAATAAGCTCCGACAGATGGCTTGAGATAATGCGAATTGCTCATAATCTTGGGTATAGGACTACTGCTACCATGATGTTTGGACATATCGAGACACATGAGGACATAATCAGCCATCTGATAAAACTAAGGACTCTTCAGGATGAAACAGGCGGGTTTACCGCATTTATAAGCTGGGATTTTAAACCTTTAAATACAGCTTTACGTGACAAAAAAGGAGATGTAAGTGCCTCTGATTATCTGAAAATTGTTGCAATTTCAAGAATAGTTCTTGATAATTTTGATCATATACAGGCTTCCTGGTCTTCTCAGGGAAAAAAGATCGGCCAGCTTGCCCTCTATTTTGGAGCTGATGATTTGGGGAGTATACTTGTTGAGGAGAATGTTATGCGGCTTGCAGGCCATAGAAATGTTGCGAGTGTTGCCGAAATTGAGCAGTTGATAAAAGATGCCGGATTTATTCCGGTCAAACGCAATCCGTTATACAAGAGTACGCTAACATGAAATTGTCCTTATTGCATTAAGAAGCGCCCTGCCCTTTTTGACTCGCTGCAAACATCCTTTGGCAAATTGATTAACTTCAGAATAAAAATGAGCCGAATCAAAAACCCTGTTTATCAGATTCAGATCCAATGCTTCCTGTGCAGTTAAACGCTTTGCACTGAAAAAAAGTTCATATGCCTTTTTTGTTCCAATCGCTTTGGGAAGCAGATATGTTCCTCCCCAACCGGTTAATATGCCTATCTTTGCCCCCGTATGACCGAACAGAGCATCTTTTCCGGCAACTCTCATATCGCAGGCAAGCGCAATATCGTTAGCGCCTCCGAAGCAGTATCCGTTTACGGCAGCTATGGTTATCGCTTTACATTGTTTTATTGTGTTTGACAGCAGTTCGTTGAGAGCTGAAAATTCCCATGCGTTCTCGTAATCAAAATTCAGCATATCGCTGATATTGGCACCCGATAAAAAACTTTTACCTACTCCCGTTAATATGATTACATCCAACTCTGAAAACCCGTCAAAGGCTTTTACAAGACTATGCAGCGTTTTGAAACTTACCGGATTTGGAAAAGTATCATGATAAACATAAATCCAACCTATTCTTTTAGATTGTCTTGCAAAAACCTTGCTCATTTTCCCTTGAACTCAGGCCTTCGCTTCTCCAGAAAGGCACTCATTCCCTCTTTTTGATCCGATGAACAGAAAGTAAGGGCGAAGGCCATACGCTCAACAAATCTTGCATCTGCCTCGCTTAAACTGCCGTTTATGGAGGAAATCTTTTTAAGCAGCTTAAGCGCAAAAGGCAGATTTTTCGACTGCTTCTTAATGCGATTGACAATATCCGGGTAACCTGTTACAGAATTTGCAATGCCCAGTCTGACTGCATCATATCCGCCGATAATTCTTCCGGTGTATATCATATCGGTTAATATATATCTGTTTATAAAACTTAATAAAACAGATAAAAATCCGATGTTTATATCATCAATCTGATTCTGCGTGATAAAGAATTCCGTATTTTCATTAAGATAGATGAGATCAACCTTTCCCATACACAAGAGAGTGGAAAGCGACCTTTTGCCTTTTATATACAAAACGACTGTCTTTAGACTTGCGCCTGTCAGGCTGATAAACTTTTCCGCTTCTGAAACGGCAGGATCATTTTCAATTTTAACCAAAGCGACACTGCCGGAGCAATTATCAAAATTCTCAACCGTTCCGCACCATAATTCGTTTTTATCCACTTTTTCTCCATAAAATATTTTGAAGTTCTCTATCGGGATGATATGGATCTACATGCACTACCATATCTATAATATCTTTAGAATCGATCATGGCTTTATCTTTGAATATTTTTCCTATTTTGTGACTTCGCTCAGTAGTTATGTTGCCCGGAACTTCAATATCGATTGCAGCTATAACCCCTCTTTTGCTATTGATGAACGAATAATTATGAAGTCCCATTATTTGGTCAAAATCTTTTGATATTTCTATCAGCCTTTTAGACAACCGTTCCTGTCTTGAATTATTTATTTCATTGATATCGCAGGACGCTTTGAAATATACATTTACCTGTCTTACGTTAATAAGATTATTCTTTATCAATTTGGTAATCTCCGCTGATAATTTTGTTGACAGCTCTATCGATATTGAGCCGACCGCAACCGATAGATCGACAATGTAGTTAGGTCCGTACTTTCTGGTTATAATGGAATTAACAGAAAATACACCGGCTATATTGGATATTTCCGATTTAATCTTATTTAATTGAGATTCACTCATCATCTGTGCATCAACAAGCTCATTCACGGCATCTTTGGCAATTGCATACGCTTCATATATTATGAGCACGCCAACTATAACGGCAGCCGTAGAATCGGCAAACCAGATTCCAAAATATGAAGCTATAATACCTACGAGAACGACCAGCGAGCTTGCCGCATCGGAGCGGTGATGCCACGCATTTGCTATCAACGATCCGGAATTAAGTTCCTGCCCGATATTTTTTGTTGCTCTAAAAAGCCACTCTTTGGAAACTATGGAAATAAGTGCTACAATAAGGGTAATAGGCGCCGGAGGCATTCTTCTGTTGCCGCCGGAAACTAAAAAAATTGCATGATAGGCGATAATCATTCCTGCTGATGCCAATATCAAGGATGTCAAAATTGTGGATAACGCCTCATATTTTCCATGTCCAAGCGGATGAGAAATGTCGGCCGGTCGGCCTGAAACTTTTATTCCCACGATCACAACCGCATCTGAAACCAAATCCGAAAAGCTGTGTATGCCGTCGGCAACAAGAGCTTCACTTCTTCCGAAAAGACCGGCAGCAATCTTTGTCACCGCCAAAAGTATGTTGGCGACGGATCCAATTAAAGTAATCTTTTGAGCTTTTTTATAACTTGCGATCATCTACAACGCTTCTATAAGTTTTTTTAAGAATTTATAAAATTTTTCTACAGATTCCACCTCAACCGATTCTGCAGGACTATGTGCATTTTTTATTGTAGGTCCAAATGATATCAGTTGTTCTATGCTGCATTGCTTCTTTATGATTCCGCATTCAATGCCTGCATGTATTGCCTGCGTTTCAACCTTTTTATCGAACAGCTTCTTAAATTGATTCTCTGCAGCCCTTAAAAGTTCAGACTCAGTCGGTTCCCATCCGGGAAATTCGCTTTCTCTATCCGCCGAGAAACCGTTATCACGGAAAATCTTTGCTATTTTAGATGAGAGAGTGTTCATATCTGTATTGTTGTAGCTTCTCTGAAAAGTTCCGATTGTAAGCCCTTTTTCCTCTTTTATGGAAGCAAGATTTGATGAGGTATAGACTCTGCCTCTTGATCTTTTCAAAACTCCATTAGGAATTGTATTTATCATTCTGATAAGTTTTTTTGAAAATATTCTGCTATAGCAACCTTTAATGCCTGTTTTTTCTATATTCAACCTAATATTTTTATTCAAAGTTCGTTTCAAGTCATTAATTTTATTCACAATAACCTGTTTTACAGCTGAGTCCGGTGTCAAAATGACTGCCTCAGCGGATCTTGGAATTGCGTTTATTTTGTCTCCAGCTTCAATTGAAGCTATTTTTATCTCATATTTTTTATCCAATATTTCTAAAATTTCAAAGAACAGTTTTATGGCATTCGTTCTGCCGTTATCAATATCGACTCCGGAATGTCCGCCTCTGAGTCCTCCCACAAAAATCTTATACCCTCTCTCTAAAATCTGAATTTTATCAATTTTTGCAGTACCTGTCGTGATCATACCTCCGGCACACCCTGTGTATATTTTGCCGAACTCTTCTCCATCAAGATTCAGCAGTCGTTTTCCGGTAATAAATTTTTCCGACAGCTTTTTAGCCCCATTCAAACCGGTCTCCTCATCGGCGGTAAAAAGAAGCAGAATCGGGGGATGAGAAAATTTTTCATCCATTAGAGCAAGCATCGAAGCAACACCTATACCGTTATCAGCACCCAATGTTGTACCGTCAGAGCGAACTTTTCCTGCTTCATATATTAATTTTATCGGCCGATTTGCAAAATCGAACGGTTTTGCACTCTCACACACCATATCAAGATGAGATTGAAGAATAACCGGTTCACTTAATGAATTTGCCGGCGGAATTCTTACTGTTATGTTTCCGTATTCATCGGCTGCAGACTCAAATTCATGCCTGGCAGCTTCACTTCTTACATAATTTCCTATTGCCTTCTCATGCTTAGAGCATCTTGGAATAGCGCTTATGTTGCCGAACTGTTTCCACAAACCTTTCGGTTCGATATCTTTTAAAATCAATTTACCTTCCATATGAACATTGAATCTGCAAGTTATAAATTACAGGCGAAAACCTGCCGCTGCCTTAACTTATTTACTAAAGCTCAAATTTCCGGCATTCAGTATAACATAATTAATGTTATTTTTCTATCCCTACCCGTGCCTGAACACCTTTTGTGTAATAATGTTTTATTTCTTTCATCTCCGTTACAAGATCGGCCTGCTCTATGACTTTTTCAGTTGCTTTTCTGCCGGTTATAATCAGTTCAACTTTGTCCGGTTTGGATCTCATCAGATCGAGCAGCGTATCTTCGCTAAAAAGCTTGAAATAGACCGCAATATTTATCTCATCTGCAATGACAACGTCATAAACTCCTGATTCCATAGCTGACTTGAGATCTTTCACTCCTTCCAGCGCCATCCGAACATCTTCTTCTGTAGGCTTATTATGTATAAAACAATCCTTACCATACTGCTTTAGCTTAATATGATCACCAAGATAACGACATTTCTCCAATATATCGAGTTCGCTGTAATGCATTCCTTTTATAAACTGGCCAATATAGACATTCATTCCGCTTGCCGCTGCTCTGATCGCAAGACCCAATGCAGCTGTTGTTTTTCCTTTGCCGTTACCTGTGTAAACTTGTATGTATCCTTTTTCCATAATATTCTCCTTATGTCATAATTTAGCGTTCCTAACCAGCAGCCATATAAAAAACGGTCCTCCCAATATTGATGTTATAATGCCTACCGGTATCTGAGCAGGAGGTACTATAATTCTTCCGACCTCATTAGAGACGGCAAGGAACAGACCTCCAAAAAAGAATGTCCCTATAAGCATAAATTTATGATCTCTACCTATAGTCATTTTTATTATATGCGGAACCATCATTCCTACAAATCCGATCGGGCCGGCAACCGATACTATGATTGCCGTTGAAAGTGAAGTCAAAAAAAACAGTGCCGCTTTAATCTGTTTTACGTTGACACCATGAATTTTTGCAAATTCCTCTCCTGCAATAAATAGATTCAGCTCATCATAAAATCTATATATCACTACTGAGGACAGCAGAACAGAAGGAATTATCAGAGAAAGTTTGCCATATCCTATTATACTTAGATCTCCCATCATCCATCTGATAATCTCAAATGATACCGTAAAGTTCGCAAGATACTGCATAAGCAGAATCAAAGAAGCGAAAAAAAAATTCAAAGCTATTCCGGCAAGGAGCAGACCGCCGGGTCTTTTTGAAATTCTGCCAAGCATAAATACTATTATCGTTGCAGATAACGCAGCAAGAAAAGCCAAAGCCGATAAAAGCATCTGATTATCAATCCCGATCTGAATACCTATTGCAGCTCCAAATGCGGCTGCCGAAGCAACACCAAGTATATATGGAGTTGCAAGATCGTTTCTGAATAATGTTTGAAATACAGCTCCGTTGATCGAGAGTCCTGCGCCCACAAAGAATGCCAGCAAAACTTTTGGAATTCTTATATCATAAAATATGATATTGTTGTGATAACTTCCGAAAAACGGCATAATTGCAACGGCAGCTATCGATAAAGCGCATAACAGAAACAGTCTCTTTTTGCCCGTGTCTAACATTTTGAAGCTGTTTTGGAAAAGGCAGATGGGGTGTACAATTTATCAATAGCTTCTCTGTCAATCTTTTTATCGCAGAAGCTGATATTGCCCGATTTCAATGCAACTATCCTCGTTGTAATTTTTGATAACCATTCTAAATTGTGAGATGCAATTATTATAGTTTTCTTCTCTGAGCATTTTTCTATTATCTTACTGAGTTTTTCAATATAATATGGATCAAGATATGTTGTAGGCTCATCGAGAAGCAGAATTTCCGGTTCCAGAACCAGCATGGATGCAAGATATGCGAGCTCAAGCTGACCGCCCGAAACTATATCAAGCCTTTTGTTTTCAAGCTCTTCTATTCCGGTCAGATTCATTATTTCTCTGCAGATAGACAGAGCTTCGCGATCATCATGAAAAAAAGACCTATACGGATAACGTGAAAAAAGCAGAAATTCAATAAGTGTAAAGGGTACAGGTGCTATATTTTGAGGCAAAAGTGAAACTGTTTTTGCGAGCTCTTTCGCACGATATGATGCAATTGGTTTTCCCAGCAGATAAATCTGTTTTGTTGGATAGAACCCTGCAATAGCTTTTAGAAGCGTTGATTTTCCGGCTCCGTTCGGACCTATCAAAGCGCAAATATCACGCGATTTTATTGTCAGCGAAATATCCTTCAAAATTTGCTTTTCCGAAAGATTAATATCGAGAGATTTAATCTCAATTGTCATATTTTATCTGCAGAGCTTTTTAGCTGTTTTAAGGAATATTTCAGTGATTCGCGGAGAATCTATAAAATAACGCTGCCCCGTTAAATACACAATCTGCTTCCTTTTAACGGCCATTATGTTTATAAGCGACAGAAGATCGGAACCGGCAGTCCTCTTTTTAACCGAGACAATAAACAGATAATCGGGATTAAGCTGTACAATATTTTCCAGCGGAATTTGAGGCCAGGCTATTTTGCCGCTGTATGCATTTTTCATAGAGAGCAGAGGAAGCATTTGCGACATAAACGTTTGGTTTCCCGCCACCGTAACGGGGAATCGATTTCCCATTATGATAAGCGCCGTTTTTTTTTCGCCCTTTGAACAGAGCTTTTTTGCGGCGCTCATTTCTTTATTCATCCGTTTAATTACTTTATTTGCGAAATTGTTTCTATTGCAGATTCTGCCGATTGCCCTTACCGAACCGGCAAGCTTACCTGTAGTATCA
>CAZPBP010000045.1:5711-8638 GCA_964584845.1 uncultured Hippea sp. | reverse complement strand
AAGTCTTCCCTTGAGTTCGGGGAGCACAATTTCGGTTGCTATTGCTGCACCGGTTGATGTTGGAATAATATTGATTGCCGCTGAGCGCGCCCTTCTCAAATCGGAGTGCGGAAAATCAAGTATTCTTTGATCGTTTGTATAGGAATGAACGGTAGTCATAAAGCCCGACTCTATGCCGAAGTTATCTATGAGAACTTTCATTACGGGAGCGAGACAGTTCGTGGTGCATGATGCGTTTGACAATATTTTTTCGTTTTCTATAAGCTCCCTGCTGTCGTTTACACCCAATACCACCGTCGCAACGGCGCCTCCCTTTGCCGGTGCACTGAGAACCACCTTTTTTGCTCCGGCTTCAAGATGTTTTGAAGCAAGTTCTTTTGTTCTAAAAAATCCTGTTGACTCTATAACAACATCAATTTTCAAGTTTTCCCACGGCAATTTAGCCGGATCTTTTTCTTTAAAGATCTTTATTCTATTTTGACCGACTGTAAGAGTATCTTTATCCGATCTTACTTCTTTATCAAATATACCGTGAATTGAATCATATTTTAAAAGATGAGCCAATGTGTTTGGATCTGTAAGATCATTGATTGCCGCAACATTTATCTTCTCATTAGTACTCATTGCGCGATATGTCATTCTTCCTATTCTTCCAAAACCGTTAATTGCAACATTAATCTTGCTCATCTATCCTCCTTATGTTCCGGCTACCGTAAAAAAGTAGACAGTATCGGTATATTGTTTTAATGTTTTGGCTGCTTCACCGATTGTTGAACCGGTTGTAAAAACATCATCTATCAGTAATATCTTTTTATCTCGAATTCTTTTTGAAGCCGAAAAACTGCCTTTTACATTTCTTTTTCTTCTGCCGGCGTCAACTGCCGTCTGGCTTTCTGTAAATTTTGTTTTCTTGAGTGCATGACAAACAGGCAGTTTTATCCATTTTGCAATTCTTTGAGCAACAATGAGCGATTGATTGAATCCCCTAAGATATGCATGTTCCATTGTAAGCGGAATAGGAACCAAAAGATCCGGATTGAATCCGTCAATAGCCTCTGAGATCTGTTCTTTATAGATATCCAAAATTCTGATCTGATAACTCATTTTTCCATATTTAATATTATGAATCCATGATTTTACAGCATCCGTATATTTAAAGAAAGCAATTCCGCCGTCGTATACAGGTTTTTCTGTAAAGCAGTGTTGACAAATATAGTCGGCATCGGCCTCAGGAAGCGCCCTTCCGCATTTAATGCATCTTGTGACGGGGATAACAAACTTCTTTTTGCAGTCTTCACATAACATCACGGCTTTTACCCCGCATATATAACATTTCTCGGGGAAAAAAACAGATAAAATCTGCGAACCGATATCACGCCTTGTTTGCATGCCTGCTTCTGCATTCCATACAAAATTTCGCCGTAGGCATAATTTCAAGTCTGCTCTCATCAATCCTCTTTTCACATTCAATGCAAATACCGTAGTTTCCCTCATACATTCTGTTCAAGGCATTTTTAATTGCACGAATCTCCTGATTTTTTCTTTCGTATTCAATGCCTGATATCAGTGTGGATTCGGTAGATGTTGCTTTGTCAATTATCTCTTTATGCCTTACCTTTTTGAGTGAAGATTCAACCATCTTCAGTTCTTCATACAACGATTGCAAACGGTTTTTTAAAATTATTGCATTTTTCTTCTCTATATCCATAAATCTCACCCCGCTGCGCTTTAATTTTTGCATTTCATGATCTTTCCAAAGCTCTTCCAACGAGTAACGCTCTCTTCCCTCTTTCGTAAAAATATCAACCATTATATCGCCAAGATCAAGCAGTATCCAGTCGGAATCTTTATCTCCTTCAACTTTAATATTTTTTATATTCAATTTTTTGCACTCGTAAATCACTTTATCGGTAAGGCTTTCCGAATGTCTCTTACTTTGACTTGTTACAATTATACTGTAATCAAAAAGCGATTTTCCGGGCGACATTTTTATGGTTGTAATCTCTTCACCTTTACTATCATCTAAAACCTTTTCTATTCTCTCTATTATCAATTCATCGCTATTCATCTGTAAAGTCCCTCTTGTTCAATATAACGTTTAACTGCCTCCGGAAGCAGATAGTCGACCATTTTCTCATGTTCAATCATCATTCTAATTTCCGATGACGAGATATCAAGCGTTCGCATGCCAATTCTTTCACAATCTTCTTCTATATCGGTCGATTGAAAGTTTGTGCGCCTTTCCACAACAACAAAACGAGCAAGTTCAAGGCAAAAACTCCAGTCTTTCCATGTCCGTATATTTATAAATTCATCCAGCCCGACAAGATAAAAAAGTGTAGAACCGGGATATTTCTTTTTATAATACTTGAGACTATTCACCGTATAAGAGGTTTCTCTGCTTTTTATCTCATAATCATCAATTTCTGCAAATTTCAGTGTCTTAAACGCCAATTGAGTCATATGAAATCTATCCTCTGCCGAAGCAACAACCTTTTTATGAGCAGGAACTCCGGCCGGAACCACAATAAGTCTGTCAAGATTGACCTGCTCATAGAATTCTATTGCAGCTCTTATATGAGCTATATGAACCGGATCAAACCTTCCGCCCAATATTCCTATCTTCAATCTCTTATCTGACCATTTCCTATAATAACATATTTATATATAGTAAGCTCTTCTATTCCCATTGGTCCTCTTGCATGCAGGCGGTTGGTCGATATGCCTATCTCTGCTCCCATACCGAATTGTCCTCCATCGGTGAATCGCGTCGATGCGTTTACATAAACCGCAGCTGAATCCGTTTCATCCGTAAACTTCATTGCGTTAGAGAAATTATCGGTAATTATAGCATCCGAATGATGTGAGCCGTATCGATTTATATGATTTATCGCCTCATCTACGCTATCAACAATCTTTATTGAAAG
>CAZPBP010000045.1:0-5701 GCA_964584845.1 uncultured Hippea sp. | reverse complement strand
AATCAAGGTATTCGGTCCGCCAGTCATTTTCATCGGCAGGCTCAACATCTATGATTTGAGCCGTCTTTTCACAGCCCAAAAGGGTAACATCGGCAGAAATCAGTTCTCTTGCCATCTCCGGCAAAAAGTTCTCTGCAATATCTGAATTTACAAGAAGGGTTTCAACGGCATTGCACACACCCGGTCTTTCTACCTTTGCGTTGTAAACAATCTTTCTTGCCATTGGCAAACTTGCCTGATTGTCAATATATATATGACACAGGCCTTTATCATGTTTTATGACCGGTATTTTGCTGTTTTCAGATACATATTTTATCAGAGAACCTCCGCCTCTCGGTATAACGAGATCAATTAGGTCATCCATTTCAAGAAGCAATGCCGTTGCTTTTCTATCTGTTGTATCCACGAAATACACCGCATTCTCATCTATTTCCGCAATTCGCAACGCTTCCTTAAGCAGATCGGAAAGTATTCTATTTGTGTTAATCGACTCCTTTCCGCCTTTTAAAATTACTCCGTTACCCGCTTTGAGACATAGACAGGCGGCATCTATGGTAACATTCGGGCGTGACTCATAGATAATCAGTATAAGTCCGATCGGGACATGCTTTTTCAGCAGAAGCAGCCCGTTTGGAAGTTTTTTGCCGGAGCTGATTTTACCTACAGGATCTTCGATTTTTCTTATCATATTAACAGATTCAATAATTTCTGAGATTCTCTCATCATTAATCGTAAGTCTGTCGATTTTTGCGCCGCTTAATTTTTTTCTGTTGTTTTCTATGTCTATGCTGTTTTCGCGTATGATCTTTTCTCTGTTTTTATCAAGTAGTACTTCGAGGTTTTCTAAAAAACGGTTTTTTGCATTGCTGCCGGCCAAAGAGATCTTTCTTGATGCGCTCTTTGAAGCTTTAACCGCCTCATTTATATTTGTCATTACTCCTCCTACAAAAATGCTACGTTTTCTCTTCTTATGATCTCATCTCCGTAACTATAGCCTAAGATTTTGGATATTCGGGCACTGTTTTTTCCAATGATTTTTATTGCCTCATCGTAGTTGTAGTTTATTATACCCTTTCCAATAGGCTTATCATCCATGATTATATCAACAATATCGCCTCTTTGAAACCCACCTTCTATTTTTCTGATGCCTGCCGGAAGAAGAGACCTCCCCGAATTTATAGCATTATATGCGCCGCGGTCGATAGACACTCTGCCCTGCGAAACACTATCATAAAGAAGCCAATATTTTTTTGCCTGAAGAGGCGTTCTTGATGGCAAAATAGTTGTTCCGGAATGTCTTTCCGACACTATATCCAGAATTATCCCATTTCTTTTTCCATTTGCAACAATAGATTTAATTCCGCCCAAAGAGGCACGTTTGATTGCATCGATTTTGCTTTTCATTCCTCCTGTGCCATAAGACGAGATATGCTCTGTTGTTTTGATATTCAAATTTTCGATATCACTTATATTTTTTATTATTCTGGCATTAGGATTGATTTTCGGATCATCACTATATATTCCGTCAATATCCGAAAGTATAATCAGCAGATCCGCTTCTATGAGATTTGCAACCAGGCTCGAAAGGTTATCATTATCGCCAAAACAAAGTTCATAAACAACTACAGTATCATTCTCGTTGATAACGGGAACAACTTTCATCTTTATTAAATTCAAAAGGGTATTTTTTGCGTTTAGGTAGCGTCTTCTGTTTGCCAAATCATCTCTGCTCAAAAGCACTTGAGCAATTCTTGTTCCGCCCCTGCTGAACAGATTTTGATAAAGTGAAATAAGATACGGCTGACCAACTGCCGATAGCGCTTGCTGACGAATGATATTTCCAGGTTGTTTTTCAACATTCAAGACGGTTGTTCCGGCAGCAATCGCACCCGAGGAAACAAGTAGAACATCATTCGTTTTTTCCAAAACGCTTATCTGATCGGTAATGTTTTTTAATCGACCGGTCTCTATTTTTCCGTCTTTATCCAGCAAAACCGAACTGCCGATTTTTACTACTATTCTCACTTTATATCAAGCCGGCAATAAATTCCAAAAGCTTATCGATATTGATTGCCTTAAGAGCAGAAATGTAAAAAACCGGAAAATCAAAATACTGCTCACATTTCTCTATGAGGTCAACCTTATTTACAGCGATCACTTTAGGTTTTTCAGATACTCCCTTTCCGTATTTTTTCAGCTCATTTATCAGAACAGCATATTGCTTTATCGGATCATCCGTTCCATCAAGCATAATAAGCAGTATTTTAGATCTTTCTATATGTGATAAAAATCGCAGGCCCAGTCCTCTCCCGCTGTTTGCTCCCTCAACGATTCCAGGTATATCAACAAACAATATCTCTTTATCGCCATATTCCGCCATTCCAAGATGCGGATTGATAGTGGTAAAGTGATAGTCGGCTATTTCCGGTCTTGCATCACTGATTTTGCTTATGAATGTTGATTTGCCTACATTTGGAAAACCTACTATACCTACATCGCCGAGCATTTTGATCATCAGTTTTATCGTTTTTGACTGGCCGGGTCGTCCTTCCTGATATTTTACAGGTCTTTGTCTTATAGATGTCGCAAAACTTGAATTGCCGAGACCGCCTTTGCCGCCTTTGCAAATCACAAGGCTGCCGCATTGAAACAGATCAGCTATTAAATTATTCTGTTCATCAAATATAAGAGTCCATGGAGGGACAGACAGTACAAGATCCTCTCCTCCTTTACCTGTTCGATTTTTTGATTGTCCGGGATGCCCGTCCTGAGCTTTGAGAAATTTTTTTGACCTGAATGATCGGAGCAGATGAGTATTGGTATCTGCCTTGATGATCACGGAACCTCCGTCTCCTCCTTTACCGCCGTCAGGTCCTCCTTTGGGGATATATTTTTCATGTCTAAAACTTACGGCACCTCTGCCGCCTTTGCCTGAGGATACCGTTATTGTAACATGATCTATAAAAGAAAACTCCAATGACTATATAAAACTATGAGAATTCAAAAAGCATTCTCTAAATTTATGCAATCTGATAAACGGAGACTCGCTTCTTATATCCTTTATGCTCAAACTTAATTTTACCTGTAATTTTAGCAAAAAGGGTATCATCTTTGCCGCGACCCACATTGATTCCCGGCGAAAAAGGAGTACCTCTCTGTCTAATCAAAATCGATCCTGCGGTAACCACCTGTCCGTCACCAACCTTTACGCCAAGCCTTCTGCCCGCACTGTCTCTTCCGTTGCGGCTGCTGCCCATTCCTTTTTTATGAGCCATATTACTCTCCTATGCCGATCTTAGTTATGATCAATTCCGTTAAATTCTGTCTGTGACCCTGCTTTTTCTTGTATCCTTTTCTTCTTTTCTTTTTAAAAACCGTGATCTTTCTGTCCTTCAGTTGAGATTGTATCTCTGCCTCCACAGTCACATCTTTGCCGCCCTCTGAGAGCAGATTATCAAAAATCACCTTGCTTCCGGCCTCACCGGCAATCTTCTCTATTCTTATGACTTGCTGCGGCTTTACAAGATATTGCCTGCTTCCGCTTTCTATAACTGCATAATTATCCATAAATTCACCTCTAAATCTTTTTATAAGAAACGTTATTTTAAGTATATCTGAGAGATTTGTCAAATATTATTTTTATCAGCATTCGAACAACCGGTTTTTAAGAGTTTTTCACCAATAGTCATCAACCGAAAAGAGGTCATTTAGAGTATCAAAAATTATTTTTTATATCTTTTTTAGATATTTACCTGCTATCCTTACCTCTTTTTTTGAACCGATATAGATTGGGGATCTTTGACTAAAATCAGATGGTTCTATATCAAGTATTCTCATAGTACCGTTTGAAGCAGCACCTCCCGCTTCTTCTATGATAAATGCCATTGGAAACAGTTCAAACAGTAGCCTCAACTTTCCGCTTTCTTCGTCTTTCAGCGCCGGATAAGTAAAAACTCCGCCTTTTTTTGCTATCAGCTGATTGATGTCTGCAACAAATGCTCCGCTGTATCTCAACTTATAACCGTTGTCTTCAAGATAATGTATAAACATAGCATGCTTCGCCGTCCATTTCTGCTTCAATCCTCCCGGAGCATATATATTACCGAATCCATTAAGAGTAATATATTCTTCCTGCAAGATATATTCATATGCATCATTCAGCACAAAAAGATGAGTGCCGTTTCCAACTGTGTATATAAGCGTAGCTTTCGGACCATACAGAAAATATAAGGCCGCAACCTGATTTTTGCCCGGCTGAAGTATCTGTTTTCCAGGCATTACCGATATTATAGTTCCTATTGAAAGATTCGCATCAATTAAAGATGAGCCGTCTAACGGGTCGTAACATACCGAATAAGGACCCATGGAATTTTTATGCGACGAAGTAACGCCATTCATCTCTTCGGATATCATATATGATACCAATCCGGTATGATCAAGCCTTTCCTTGATAATTTTATCTGCAAGCACATCAAGGGTAAGTTGATATTCTCCGTAAAGATTGCTCGTTCCTGCATATCCCATTTCACCCGTTTTGATAGCATGAGCAATATATTTTGAAGCCTCGGAGAGCTCTAAAATCAATTGCTGCAGCTTCCTGTCCGTGCCTGATTCTCTTAGATGTCTCATTAAATATATCAGCTTTGCCATTATGTCTCCTCAAACAACTATATCTATTCGGTTATCCTTCTTTTTCTTTTCCTGCTTTCTTTCTTTATTATTGTCGCTGTTGGATACCTCAACAATTCTGTCTGTTTCATTAACACTGCTTAATCTTTTTTCCAGTTCTTTTTTTTCTATCTTTTTTGAAAAATCCGATGCAATCTCCTGACCGGCGTAAGCTGCCTGCTGTATTCTTTCCTGTCCTGAAATTTTTTCTATTACATTTTGCAGATCAATAGGTCTTACCCCATTTTTACCCCAAAAATTTTCCCATCCATTTCCATCCGATATCAATCGTTATCGAAGTTTTTTCCTCAATCTCTCTTTCATTAAAATTACACCCGCTGTTTTTCGGTATATCGCTGTCTAAAATAGCAAAAGGAACGGTCTGCTTGCTGTGCGTCCTCTGTTGTATGGGTGTGGCATGGTCCGGAAGTACAGCTACACGCCATTTTCCAAAAGATGGAAGCGCATTCATAATCGGTTCAACAATTAAATGATCAAAATTTTCAATAGCCTGAACCTTCTCACCGACATTGCCTGAATGACCCGCCTCGTCCGCAGCTTCATAATGGAGAAACAAAAAGTCGTTTTTCTGGAGCAGCGAAAGTGCACTTTTTACTTTATTTTCATAGTTTGTGTTTATAACGCCCGTCGCGCCCTCTATCTTTGGAGCATAAAGACCGGCAAGCTTTCCTATTCCTCTAACAAGATCCACTGCACTGACAACCGATCCGCCAACCCCGTTTCTTTTTTTAAAATTTTCGAGCTGTGGCTTTGTGCCTCCGCCCCATATCCAGATATCCGTTATATCCGGATTGCCCATCTCCTTGATAATTTGGCGGGCTTTATGCATAATTTTCTTAAGCAGATCGGAGCCGTCGCCCTGAGGCAGAAACGGACTGTATCGTTTGTTGCTGATATCATGAGGCGGTGTGCAATGCGCCAGTTTTCCATTATGCCATATAATAATGTTGCGATAACTGGTTCCATGATAGAATTCTATTTCGGGAATGTTTAGTTCGCTTTTAAGTTGCTC
>CAZPBP010000044.1:4860-8691 GCA_964584845.1 uncultured Hippea sp. | reverse complement strand
TTCCTTTCAGCTTTGATGAGCTTTATAACGCAACACAAGAAACGGTAAAAGTCAATAATTTAACAGAGTGCTACATTAGACCGCTGGGATTTATCGGATATGGAGATATGGGACTATACCCTCAGCATAACAAAATTCAAGTTGCAATTGCGGCATGGCCATGGGGAACATATCTTGGAGATGAAGGTTTGAAAAACGGTATCAAAGTAAAAATTTCATCATATGTTAGAAATCCCATTAACACATCTATGACAAAATCAAAAACCTGCGGAAATTATGTTAACAGCCAGCTTGCAAAATGGGAAGCGATTGATGCCGGTTACGATGAAGCCATACTGTTGGATAGTGAAGGATATGTATCGGAAGGAAGCGCCGAGTGTATTTTTACAGTCCGAGACGGAATAATTTATACACCTACTTCAGGAACAATACTTGAAGGCATAACACGTGAGTGCATAATGGAAATTGCAAAGGACAACGAAATTGAAGTTAGAGAGGAGCGAATAACAAGAGATCAGCTTTATATTGCAGATGAAGCATTTTTTGCGGGAACCGCTGTTGAGATTACGCCGATAAGGAATGTTGACGGCAGAGTTATTGGAGAAGGAAAACGCGGCAAGATTACCGAAAAGATTCAAGCTATCTATTTCGATGCCGTGCATGGAAAAATAAATAAGTACAAGAAGTGGCTTGACTTCATCTAATCGGAGCGAGCTGATCTTAATTGACGGTCATGCCTACCTTTACAGGAGTTTTTATGCAATAAAGTCGCTTTCCACAAGGGACGGGTTTCCTACGAATGCGATCTACGGGTTTATCAAGCTGATAAATCGCATTCTTAAAGAAAAGTCGCCTAAACATATAGCCGTGGCTTTTGACAGCGTTGCAAAGACATTTAGAAAAAAGAAATATGAACTCTATAAAGCGCAGAGGCCGAAAATGCCCGAAGATCTCTCATGCCAAATTCCGGTTGTAAAAAGATTCCTGAGTGCTTTAGGTATCAATAGTATTGCGATAGACGGTTATGAAGCGGATGATATTATATATTCGGCATGCAAAAAATGGGACGGGAATGTAATTATTGTCACCGGAGATAAAGATATTGCTCAATGCGTTTCGGAAACGGTTTCTATCTGGAATATAACTGAAAACAAAATTTATGATGTTGATGAGGTAAAAAAGAAATTTCATGTTACGCCGGATCAAATACCTCAGTTTTTAGCTCTTGTAGGAGATGTGTCCGATAATATTCCAGGTGTGCCGGGAATTGGTCCCAAGCGTGCCGCTATGCTGTTAAACCGCTTTGGATCTTTGGACGGAATATATAAAAATATCGATGAGCTTCCTGCAAAAATAAAATCCTCCCTTGAAGAGCACAAAGCTCAGCTGTTTGATGCTCTATTTCTTACCACAATAGATAATAACATAGAGATTAATCCTGAAATATTTAATAAACAAGAAGAGGATAAAGATCTTGTTGAGGATCTTTGCAGGCAGCTGGAGTTCAAAAGCTTCTTTGATAATCATCTGCAAAATTCGAATTATGAGTTAATCTCTAGTGAACAGCTTGAATTAAAACTAAAATCCTCTGAACGAATATCTGTAGAGGTTGATGAAAAAATCGTTAATCTATCGCTTGAGGATGGAAAAATATACAAAATAGATGGTAGTATATCAAAATTATCGGAATTATTGAATAAACATATTATTACCAATGATGCTAAAGGCTTAAGCCATTTATTGGGATACTCGTGCAGCTGTTTCGACCTCGGTATTGCAAGTTATCTCCTCAACAGCGCTAAAAAGGGATCTCTCTCGTGGCTTTCTTTTGATTTGACAGGTAACTTGAAGCCGTCTGTATCCGACTATTATGAGCTTGAAAAGTTAACTATCGAACATCTTAAAGCCGAGGATCTGCTTTATCTAAACAGCATAGAACAAGAGCTTTCTACGCTGCTTTTTCATATGGAGAAACGCGGAATAACGATAGACAAGGAGTTGCTTTATAAAAAAAAAGGGGTACTTGAGAAAGAGATAGATTCGGTTTCAAAATCAATATTTTTTTTATCCGGATATGAATTTAATCTTAACTCTCCGAAACAGACAGCGCAACTGCTTTTTGATAAACTCGGGCTCAAACCGATAAGAAGAGGCAAGGAGGGTCCATCTACAAATATTGAAACATTGGAGAAACTTTCCGATAAGCATCCGGTAGTTAGCCGTATCATTAAATACAGATCGCTTGAGAAACTCATCACTACCTATATAGAGCCGTTTATTCATTATATGGAGGCTGACCCGAATTGCAGAATTCATACCACCTTTAATCAGAAATTGACTGACACGGGAAGGCTCTCCTCTATGAATCCAAATCTTCAAAATATCCCTACCGATAACCAACACCATACGGTAAGAGATCTGTTTATCGCTCAGGATGGATATAGCCTGATAAGTTCGGACTATTCTCAGATGGAGCTTCGTGTTATGGCTGTACTTTCAAAGGATCAAGAACTGATAAGAGCTTTTGAAAATCAGGAAGATATTCATAGCTATACTGCATCGAAACTTTTTGACATACCGATATCAATAGTAACGAAGTCGCAGAGAAGATTGGCCAAAGTGATAAATTTCGGTATAATGTATGGGATGGGTATCAACAGTCTTGCTAAAAATCTTTCCGTTAGTGTTCAAACTGCAAGAAATTATCATGAGAAATATTTTGATAAATATATGGGAGTTAGGCTCTTTATGGAAGAGGCGAAACGATTTGCCAAGAATTATGGATATGTCAAGACGGCATTCGGCAGAAAAAGGATGATACCGGAGATAAACAGCAGAAATCCTGGATTGAGAAGTTTTGGGGAGAGGGCGGCTATCAATGCTCCGATTCAGGGAACATCGGCTGATATAATCAAGATAGCAATGGTCAAACTATATAGAAATTTCAGGAAGGCTAACATAGAAGCACATATTCTTCTTCAGATACATGATGAGCTTTTGATAGAGGCAGACAATAAAAATCTCGAAAAAGCGATCGAAATAACAAGAGAAAGCATGGAAAATGCCGTTGATTTGGGCATTAATATGGCTGTTGATATAAAGATAGGGCGGAACTGGTCAAATCTTAAGGACATTTCTGTTAATCCATGAACGATCATCCTGAACTTCAGTTGTCCTTCTCTGTGCTGCAAATCTTGGCAATAATCTGTAATTTGCGCCTTAATAAAACCTGTCTGTGTGCGGACACGCACAGGCAGGCGAATTCGGACTTTCAATTTGAAATGCTTAGAATTAGTAGAGATGCTTTTAAGGGGATTGAAGGTTTATGAAATGATAAGAATATCTACAAAAAGCAGATATGGTTTGAGAGCTGTAATAGATATAGCTCTTCACGATGGAAAACCGGTTGCGCTGGCAGAGGTATCAAAAAGACAGCATATTTCCGCCAAATATTTAAGCAAAATTATGCTTGAACTTGAGAAACAGGGAATAGTTAACAGCTTCAGGGGACCTAAGGGCGGATACAAGTTGGCTCATAAACCGGAGGATATTACTATGAAGATGCTGCTTGCTCCGGTTTCATCGGTGGAACTTTCTGTTCCTTGTATGGGTGAGAATCCGGACGATTGTCCTCTGGTTGATATAGCCAATTGCCACGCCAAAACGGTGTGGAGGGGAATGGAAAAAAAGCTTAATCAGTTTCTTGAAAGTGTTAGTCTCGCAGATCTCATACAAGGCAGCTGAGGAGACGCTTACTGTGCAGCGGTCTTTAAATAAACAATGTTATTTGAGCGTCTTTTGCTTCATTCACAAAGCTGCCTACAGAACCAT
>CAZPBP010000044.1:0-4850 GCA_964584845.1 uncultured Hippea sp. | reverse complement strand
TTGAAAGTGTTAGTCTCGCAGATCTCATACAAGGCAGCTGAGGTATTCTAAGAGCATCTTTGCTGATTCATGAGCGTTCAGGCTTAATCTGCAAATTACGTCTTAAAGAGCTGCTTTTAGATGAACAATGTTATTTGAGCGTCTTTTGCTTCATTCACAAAGCTGCCTACAGAACCGTAGCTGTCGATAAGTGATGTATCGAGTTGGCTCTCCTTGATATTCATCAATGACATTGTCATATCGCAGGCAATGATTTTTCCTCCGAGCTCTTTGTAGTCTTTTATAAGCCTCTGTGCGGTTGCAACATTGTTTTTTTTCATTGCCATGTCTATCAATTTTTTTCCGAGTCCAAAGAAATTCATTCTGGATAAGGGCAGAGAGTTGATCTTTCCTTTTTTCAGTGCCGATAGACCCCAGAAGGTAAAAAATAGTGTGCAATCTATGCCCATAGCCAACGATCCGTTTCCAATGATCAATGCGCTCATAACCTTATCTATTGTGCCGGAGTGGACTATGATCGCCGCTTTTTTCACTTTTCTATCACTATTTTCCATTGCTCTCCTCCGACAGCCTCTTTGATCGTTGAACCTAACGATTCAGCGGCCATCTGTATCTCTTTAAACGATGCCGGATGATTTCCTACCGCTTCAATAATATCTCCTTTTTCCACCTTAATCCATGCTTTTCGTACTTCAATCAACGGAATCGGACACGTTTCACCTATGCAGTCAACTTTTATTACCTTAGCCATCAAATTTTACCTCGACCTTTTTTACATCCCAAAGCGGCTCAATTCTTTCGATAATCTCCTCTTTTATATTTGCTGCAAACTGGTGATCACCGGCAAGTTTTGTATGAACGATGACAGTTCCATTATTTATAACCACATTATCTATGAGATTTGCCTTTACAACATTGAATCCTGTAAGCGGGTTTATAACATGCTTCAGTCTCGAGAGAACAATCTCTTTTGTAGTGATTTTGGGATTCTTGACAAGGCCGTGACTTTGTTCATAATTTTCAATCGCGGCGTGAAGTGAATCGACTGCCAAAACCGCACAATGTATTTTTACGGGAGGAAGTCCTCCAAGCAGCTCGTCAGCGACTTTCCATGTTACCTTTTTTGCTTCTTCTATGGTTTTGCCTTTTGCTATATCGGTAATAATTGATGCGGTCGCGATGTTTGAAGCGCATCCGTATGATTCGAACTTTATATCATCTATCTTTTTTGTTTTCTTATCAACTTTAAGATACAGTTTTACCATATCTCCGCATGCCGGACTTCCCTCAGTCGCAACGGCATCGGCATCTTTTATGAAACCCGAATTGTGCGGTTTCAAAAAATGGTCAATTACTTTGTTGGAATATGGTATAGGCACATTTCCCTCCTTATATTGCCTTTTTCACGGGGCTGATTTGTCTTAATCGTTTAATAACTTTTTTCGTTGCTTCCGCAACAGGCTTTATTTCATCTTCGTTATTGAATTTGCTGAAGCTGTATCGCACTGAGCTGTGCGCCCGTTCGTGAGAGAATCCGAGGGACATCATAACATAGGACGGCTCAAGCGATCTCGAAAAACAGGCTGATCCGGTAATAACGGAAATTCCATTCATATCAAGATGCAGAACTATTGATTCACCCTCAACCCTGTCGAATGAACAGTTAAGATTACCCGCAAGCCTTTTTGAAAAATCGGCAGGACCGTTGATGTGAACATCTTCTATGGATTCGTTTATACTCGTCCAGAGTTTATTCCTTAAATCCTGCACTTTTTCGACATCTTTTTTGTCAAATCGTCTGATTGACTCGGCAAATCCTACTATTGCAGGTACATTTTCGGTTCCTCCGCGAAGATTAAATTCATTAAAACCGCCCATCATAATTTTTTTAATAGGTGTTTTGTTCCTTATGTAAAGTGCTCCTGCACCTTTTGGCCCATGCATCTTGTGCGCAGAGAATGTTGCCAGATCAATATTCAATTTGCGGACATCAAGCGGTATCGATGGAAAACTAAGGGCTGAATCGGTATGAAGCAATACATTATGAGATCTGCATATTTTGCCTATCTCTTCTATATTTTGCACTGTTCCTACCTCCTGATTTGCAAACTGCACACTCACAAGAAATGTTTTGTCATCATTTATTGCATCATTGAGTTGGTCAAGATCTATAAAACCCTCATTATTAACATCGAGGTAGGTTACTTTTATACCGTTTCTTGCTAACTCTGCTACGCTGTCCTTCACAGAGCTATGCTCAATTTTGGTTGTTATAAGATGATTTTTTTTTCCTGAAAATGCTTTTGCCGTCCCAAAGAGAGCCAGGTTGTTGGCTTCTGTGCCTCCTGAAGTAAAAACTATCTCATCCTCTTTTGCCCCTATTGCTTTTGCAACGGTAAGGCGTGAGTTATCAAGAGCATCTTTAACTAGTATCCCCGGTCTGTGAGAGAATTGGCTCGAAGCTACTGCATAATCGTTTCTCATAAAATTTGTCATTACTTCTATCGCTGCATCATCCATTTTTGTAGATGCTGCATTATCCAGATAGATTGTTTTCACTATATTTCCTCCAAACTGCCTTCTATTTGCTCCAATTATACTATCTCTACCATTTAAGTCAAGTATACGAATCTTCCGACCTTATAATAAATGCAAATATTATGAGAACACTACATAATAAGCACCTTCACAGCTTACTGTGCAGTGGTCTCATTATATGTATATTAATGTTATATCCTTAGCCACGCTTTTTGAGCTATTTATACTGCTTTGGTTTTTCTTTTAAACCTTTGCTTGCATATTGAAATTCTCTGTCCGAATGAAATATCAATTCTTTATGCGGGATTCTTTTTTTTGCTGTTTTTCCAAATACTTTTATTGCAATATCTTCGGCTGTCAGATTGTCTGATTTTCAATTCTCTGTTATTTCTGTTGAATGAGGCAATTCGACGTGTTGACATTAGGAAAAGATATACGTATAATTAATTAGTATTTTACAAGGAGGTATATCATGTTTAGATTACGGTCTTTGTTTTTTTCATCGCTAATGTTTATTCTGGTATTTTCGACTGCCTCGGCTTTTGGAGGGAGTATTCCGAGTGTTATCAAAATAGGAACGCTGTATGCATCAACCGGTCCATTCGCAAAAGCATCGGAGTCTCAATTCAAAGGGTTAAAGTTTTGGGTTCATAACGTAAATAGTAAAGGCGGAGTTTTTGTTAAAGCGTTTAAGAAGAAAATTCCTATTAAACTTATAGCCTACAATGATCAAAGTTCCACTGCAACGGCTGCTGCTATGTATAATCAACTTATAACGCAGGACCATGCAAATATCCTTGTTGCAGATTTCGGTTCTGTATTAACCTCTGTGGCTGTACCGCTGGCAAAGGAGCATAGAAGGCTGCTTTTTGATGTAACCGGTACAGGAGCAAAATTTTTTACACCCGATAACCCGTATGTAGTCTTAACCAGCTTACCAACATCGGGTAGATGGCCATATACGCTGGCTGATTTTATAATTAAGCATAAGATCAATAAAATTGCCATTATTTATTCGTCCAACGATTTTGATCAATCGCAGGCTATAACATTGCACAATAGACTTAAAAAGGCTGGAATTGATATCGTTTATTATAATGCCGTTCCATCGAGCACATCCAACTATGCCGTGTTGCTTCACAGCATAAAAGCCAAAAATCCTAATGCCGTTATAGAATTTGGGTATCCCAATAATGACATAGCGTTTTTGCAAAATTTAGGAGCCAGCGGTTTGAAATTTAACATGGTATTTACAGTTTTTCCGGGACAATTGTTTAAGCTTCTAAAAAGCAACGTGGGCGAGCAAGGTTTAGCGTACACATACACATATCCGACTCCTCCGCTTTTAAGATACAATAAAGTTAATCTCGGCGTGGGCATAGACGAATTTGAACATGCGTTTAAAGCATATTCAGGACAATCTCCAAACTTTTTAAACGTCGCAGGTTATAATGTCGGCTTGATAATTAAAAAAACGTTAGAGACGGCAAATCGATATAATCAGCTTTCATTTAGAAGAGCCATAGGTAGATTTTCAGGAAAAGTGTTTACATTAAATGGTTTATTTATGGTTAATAAAAAAGGTGCGCAAATTGGTGAAGTGCTGCCTATTGCACAATTTGTGATGAAAAACAGTAAATTGAAAATGAACATAGTGTATCCTGAAAAGATGAAGACTGCCAATGCCGTTTATCCGGCACCTTAAAAATTCTTTAAGAGGGGCGCTATATAGAGTTTAGTGTCCCTCTTAAATCTATTCTGTTATAATAATAGGAGTAAATAAAAGTTGTATGTTTGAATATACTGTTTTAGCCGGTATAATGTATGGTTTATATTTTGGCCTTGTGGGTATGGGGTTAAACTTAATATTTGGTGTTATGCATATGATAAATTTAGCGCATGGAGACTTCATTATGCTCGGCGCATTTTTAGCGTATTGGCTTTTTCATCTTTTTGGTATAAATCCTTTGATTGTTATTGCAATATCAAGCGTTGTGTTTCTATTTTTGGGTATTGCGTTTTACTATATTTTTGTGCCGCGACTGTTGAAATCAAAAGATCCGGAAATGCTTTCTTTCATATTGTTTTTTGGGCTTTCACAGGTAATAGAAGCAATTATTATTTTGTCATTCGGCAATAATCAACGGTCCATCCCGTCAAGCACCTTTGGGCATTCTACTTTTTCTATTTTGGGTAACCGATTTCCGATATCATGGCTTATTGTTACCATAGTCTCGATAGTCGTTTTCATAGCAGTATATTGGTATTTTTATCATACAAAACTGGGCTATGCTACGAGAGCAATAATGGCA
>CAZPBP010000043.1:0-8734 GCA_964584845.1 uncultured Hippea sp. | reverse complement strand
CGATTCCATCTTTTACATCATCCTCTTCTATTTCGGCAACTTCCATATCCAGAATAATAGATATCACCTTTTTAGCTAAATCATAAGAAAAACTTATTGCTATCGATCCTGCCGCATCACCTGTCAGCCCCATGATTCCCGACACTTCTCCAAATATCTTATAGTCTTTTTTTAAAAAGAGCGATTTCCGCTTTACATGTATTCCGGACATTACTTCAAAAACTTCTTTGGTGGCGGATATAAAAGGATTGACCATGCTAACATTCAACGATATTCGTTTTCCTGCCGGCTTTACATTTTTTTCTATATTTTTAATCAGCTCTTTTTTATTTATAGGTAAGATCAAAATTGATGTGGCGCCAAATGAAATTGTCTGTTTTAAAATAAACATCGAAGTTTCGTTTCCAACGGCGAAAATAGGAATATTTAGATAGCCGCACCTCTCTTTTATATTTGTAATGGTGTTTTTGCAATCATCGAGTGAGTTAGTCCGGCTTATTCCAACATAAATTATCCCAACATCTTCTAATGATGTAACTTTATCAAAATTATCTACAAATTTAATACCAATTTCATCTGATAGCGATCTAAACGGTTTATCTAAATTAATTACGAGAATTTTACTTTTTATGAATTGGCTTATTTGTTTAGTTTTATTTTTTTCGAGGGTCTTTTTTACCTTTAGCATACAAATTGTACATTATTTTGATTTATATTTTTTTTGTGCTGAAGTTTTTTATTAATTTCGGGCGTAAGATTTTCACCGGATTTTCTTTCTTTCACATCAACAAAGCTTTCGATAAAAATAATTTTAAGTCTGCTTTCTCTGTCATTTTATATTAATATTAACATAGCAATCTGTTTTATCAAGAGAAATCCATTTTTACAGACCATAAAAAAATTCCCCACTCTTATGCCTGTGAAATTTTGTTTGCAATAGTGGAGAAAAAGTACTTGCAAGAGATTCTGCTTATAGACAAACTATCGCACAAAAGTATACTATGGAGATGCTGAAAGCTGTCGGGAGATTGGTATGAAAAAACAGATTTCTATAATTTCTTTTGTGGGATATCATAATTCGGGAAAAACAACACTACTTTTGAAGGTGATTGATGAGCTTATAAGCAGGAATGTTTCAGTAGGTGTTATAAAGCATGACCCGAAAGGAAAAGCTCAAATAGACGAAGGCAAAAAGGACAGCGCTCTTTTTTATCAGAGTGGTGCAAAAGAAGTTGCACTTATATCACCTTATTTTTCAGCCATCAAGATAAGAGGTTCTCAAAATTTAAAAAAGATAGCGGCGCTTTTCGATGATGTTGATATTATATTGGCTGAGGGTTTCAAATCCGATTCGAATATCTCAAAAATATGGGTTGAAAGCGAGGAAGACCAATTAAGCGATCTGAGTAAAATAAATCCTATAATAGCTTTGATTGGCAATGATGACCATAAATTCAACTGCCCCGTTTACAGGCAAGATCAGATAGCTGAGATCACTGAGTTGATAATGAGACCGTTGCACAATAAGCTGTGAAGGTGCTTATTGTGCAACGGTCTCATTATAGAATATAGTCAGTAAAGCTGCGGATTAAGATTTTTTATACAAAAGTTGATTGTCGGGCTGTTGAGAATAATCGCTTTCCAATCTCAAGTTGCTCTCTTGTATTGATGTTAAAAAATGAGATAAGATTTTGATCAAATGGTCTCATTTTTTCTTCATAAATATATTTGACTTTTAAAGTCGTCAATATCTCTTTTAGTGAGAATTGAGTATTTTCTATTGCTTTTAATATAGTTTCCAAACAACTTTTTTTGTAAAATGCAAATGTTGTCTGCGGTCTTTCATAAAATGGAACAACAGCATCAATATCTTTTGAAAGCTGAGATTTTAAAAACATAATGAGGTCAACTTTAGCAAACGGCATATCTCCCGAAATCAGAAAAACTGCTTCCGTATCAAGAGTCTTAATCGCAGAATAAAGACCAACGAGTGGCGTTGATATAGAATACAGGTCGACTATGAATGATTTGTTACCAATATAATGATTTAAATTTTCCTTTCCGACAACGTAGACCGGAAACAGACGAGAGACAACCGATATCGTATGATCTATTATTCTTTTTCCGGCAATTTTAATCAGCAGTTTATTTTCTTTCATTCTGACGGATTTGCCGCCGGCCAAAACTATACCGGCAACTCCGTCAGAAATAATATTACTCCTCTGCTCCCAATTTCTTGAGTATCTTCTCAAGTAAACACCAGTTTGTAAATGCCGACTGCATCATATTTAATCCTACAAACAGAGTAAAAGCAAACCACCATCTATTATAAAAAAGACCGAGCAGTACCGATACAACTATAAAAATACCCGGAATTAAGCTCATATAATTTTTTAGTTTCATTTTAACTCACTCCTCAAGAATTCTTTAGAGTATTTTTATCAATTTTAAATGTTTCAAATGAAAATTCAAATCTGCCGGTAACGGTAATACATAAATTGCAAAACTGTTACCGGAATTTGCAGCGCAGAGAGAACCCATTTGGGCTTAAAAATAATCCATGAATAAACAAAACGCTCTTTAAAAGCCGGCCTGCTCTCTTTCAAGCAGAAAATTCCAACGTTCATCGGTCAGCTGCTGAATTTTCTCAAGCGTTTCCTTGCCTCTGGATGTAAACAGGTGAGAATAGCGCTTCTGTTTTTTGAGGTATTCTTCTACCGGCAGTTTGTTTTTAGGTTTGTAGTTCACTTTGCTTCTACGATTTTCAATCTCATAAAGAGGCCATATGCAGGTATCTACCGCTAATTTGGCAAGATTTATCGTATCTTTCGGCTCATATCCCCATCCGGTAGTACATGGTTGGATAACATTCAGATATGCAGGTCCATTCTGTTTCAGTCCTTTTTTAACCTTTTTGATCATGTCCATCCAATATGACGGAGATGCCTGCGCTGCATAAATTTCGTGGGCTGCCATTATCTCCATTATATCTTTGCGTTTTTGTTTTTTTCCTATCGGGTCGGCCGTACCTACAGCAGAAGTCGTTGTTCTTGTGCCGTATGGCGTTGCGCTTGATCGCTGATTTCCGGTATTTTGATAAGCTTCATTGTCATCGCAGACATACAAAAACCGGTGACCCCTTTCTGCTGCTCCCGACAGTGCCTGAAGTCCTATATCGTATGTTCCGCCGTCACTTCCGAATGCTATAAAAACAATTTTGTCGTTGCTCAGCTTTCCTCTTCTTGACAGTGATTTATACATAGATTCAGCGCCCGACAGGGTAGCGGCGACATTTTCAAACGCATTGTGTATCCACGGAATATTCCAGCTTGAATATGGATATAATCCTGTACAGACTTCCAGACATCCGGTTGAATTTGCCATAACCGGCTGATAGCCTTCCTGTATTGCCGTATTCAGAACCATTCTGACGATGATTGAGTGACCACACCCGGGACATAACCTGTGTCCTCCTTCCAGCAATTCCTTATTTAATGCCAATTTATTTAAGAATGAAAGTTTTTTCGCCATTTATCCTCCTGTGCTAAGCGCGAAGATTGATATAGTTAATCAGGTCTATCTCTTTACCCTCAGCCGCTTCTTTGAGTTGTTCTATCACAGCTTTGACATGACTGACTGTGGTGTCGCGCCCTCCAAGACCGTAAGTATAATTTACGATAGGTATATTTGATTTTCCATACATAGCAGATCTTACATCTGTGCATAGTGCAGCAGTTTGAGCACCTGCAGCTATGCATCTGTCAAATACACCTATTGCCTTTGCACCTTTAAGTGCTTCAACAATATCTTTATACGGAAATGGTCTAAAAAGTTTTACACGTAAAAATCCGGCAGAAATACCATTCGCTCTCATCTCATCTACTGCATCCTTTATCGTACCGCTTACCGCTCCCATTCCCATGATAACAATATCTGCATCATCACTATAATATTTTTCAATAACTCCATATGATCGCCCAAATTTTTCACCGAACTCTTTATCTACAGCCTTAAACACGTCACAGGCATTCAGAAGCCCCTCAAGCTGACTTCTTCTGTGCTCATAGTACCAATCAGGCGGAGCCCAAGCTCCGAAAGTGACAGGATGTTCTGTGTCGAGAAGCGAATATTTGGAATGGTATTCCCCTATAAACTTCTGAACTGCCTTGTCATCTTCCATATACCAATTTTCAACCGTGTGACTTATATCAAAGCCGTCTGCAATCGGCATCACCGGAGTGAGGACGGACTCATTTTCCGCAAGCTTAACACTTTGTATAATCGTATCATAAAATTCCTGCGAATCCTGGCAGAACAGCTCTACCCAGCCCGATTCCCGTACACCATATACATCGGAAAAATCTCCATGAATATTTAGAGGGCCTGAGAGTGCTCTTGCTACAATGGGTGCCACAATAGGACGCCTCATTCCCGATGCAATATATAAAATTTCAAACATCAAAGCTAAGCCGTTGGCGCTTGTCGCCGTCATCACTCTTCCGCCTGCAGCAGAAGCACCTACACAGGCACTAATCGCAGAGTGTTCGGATTCCACAGTAACAAACTCTGTGGTCATTTTTCCATCGGCTATAAACTGTGAAACAGCCTGCGGTATCGGTGTTGACGGGGTAATTGGAAATGCTGCAATTACATCCGGATTTATCTGTCTAATTGCATGTGCGGCAGCTTCATTACCTGATAATGCAACTCTTTTGCTCATTTTTGCTCCTTGCCGAAGGCAAACTCGGTTTTCTCTTCCAGCGAGAGATCTTTAGCATTTTCTTCTAAAATCATAACTAATGAATTTGGTTTTGTAGGACACTGTTCTACACATATTTCGCAGCCTTTGCATTTAAAATAGTCAATGCCGGCCATGTGGCCTTCTTTGGCTATTATAGCCGTATCGGGACATCCCAGCCAGCACATCATGCAGTCTATGCATGTATTGGCGTTCCAAACCGGCTGTTCGCTGCGCCATGATCCTGTTTCATACAGACGGCTGTTGCCTGCATCTATCACCATAGCTCCGATCTCAACAGACCGCCAACCGAGCAGATTTCCATCTTTGTCGCATCCCGGAGTTATAAAATTCTTTTTGTTATTCGTCAAGAAACCTCCTCGAACGCTCTCCCGATAGAACGCAGATTGCCTTCTATTATTTTATTCGAAAATTTTCCCTGTTCTTCAAATATTTCTTTTGTAGTTTTCATAATTTCTTTTTTAGAAAAAATTCCCGTAATTTTTGCAACCGCGCCCATCATTGGTGCATTCGGTATTGCCTTTCCGAGTTCTTCTCTGCTTATTTTATTTGCATCTATCACATATGTTTTGAAAAGTTCCGAATCAATTCCGAGTTCTTTGATAATTTCACTTTTTATTTTTGGTGAATTGATAATGAAGCTTGCCCCTTTCTTAGCTCCTTCCGAAATGTCTACGATTCCAACCAGACTTGGATCTAAAAGAACGACAACATCGGGTATCATATTCAAAGAATGGCGTCTTATCGGGGAATTTTCGATTCGCGTAAACGCTGCAACCGGAGCCCCGCGTTTTTCGGCCCCGTATATGGCAAATCCCTGCACATATTTATCCGGATCCTGCGCAACCAGCTCGGCAATAGTTTTGGCGGCGGTAACTGCGCCCTGACCGGCTCTTCCATGCCAGCGTATATTAAGCTTTGCAGCCATCTTTTCCTCCTTAATGTTTTATTCATCTAATAATAGTTTAATTAGTCATGGTGTCAAATGTTTTTCAGGATAATATTCCAACGGTTTTTCATATTACGAGACTGCCGCACAATAAACGCACCGGCCATAAGCCGAGGAAAAGTGAAAATAACCCGCCTTCTATCTAAAGCTTTTCTCTTGCCGTCCATCGGGTGGCAATTAATACATAAGGCGCATTCATAGATTAATTTAGATATTCTCAAGAGCAGTACGCCACTCCTTTGGAATAAGAACGGGTTTCTTTTTTTCGTTCATACATACCGAATCAATTTTAGCCTCGCAGACAATCGTTCCTCTCACCATTAAACGATATTCACATTGAATGCTTGCTTTTTTTATTGATTTTATTTCTATATCAACCGTTAACATATCGCCAAACTCTACCGGTTTTCTATAGCGAATATTAGCTTTTCTTACCGCAAGAAAAACAGATTTCTTGTGCCATTGAGCAATGTCAATGCCGCATGCATTCATAAGATCCGTTTTGGCTCGCTCAAGAAATTTGAGATAGTTTGCAAAATATACTACACCTGCTGCATCCGTATCTTCGTAATAAATTTTATAATCAAACTGCATTTTTAGTCAAAATACTTCTTGTCAGCTGTTTGCCTAATTCTACGCCGGGCTGATTAAATGCATCGATATTGAGCAGTTCTCCGGTAATTGCCGTTGCCAGCATCAAATTCATTATAAGCAGGCCGAACGATTGCTCTGAATATGAGTCGGTCTCAATAGAAATAACCGGTGAATGCTCCGCAAGACTATGTTTGGTGGCGCTGTACTCTGCGTGTTTGATTTCGTTTAGAGAATATCCAGACAGAAAGCCGAACCGGTCAAAATCCCGGCTTATATTTAATTTTTCGCTATGATCTGCGGGGCCGCGAAAGAAGCAGAACAGTTTGTCCAGCGGGCCTTCCCTGTAAAGCTGAATCTGGCTGTGTTGGTCGGATGTACCTTGTGCAACTATCGGAGTTTGCCCGATTCTTATCTGATTTCCGTCTTTATCAACAAGTTTTCCAAGACTTTCAGCCCAAAGTTGTCTAAACCAGTAAACGGTTTTAAGTAATTTTTCAGAATAGCAGAAAAGCACCAGATTATGCTTGTTTTTTCTGAGAAATTCGGAGGCAATAACGGCCAACAAATACGGAGATGCATGCACATCCGAAATAAGATTTTCCAATGCCATGTTCATTCCGGCAAAAATTTTGTCTATGTCGTATTCAAGGAAACTTGCGACTGCCATTCCTACCGGTGTAAATACGGAATATCTTCCTCCAACATTATCAGGTATTAGAAATCGTTTGATATTATGTTTATCTGCATAATTTTTTAAAAATCCGCTGCTGCCGGTACTGACTATAATCTGTTTACCCGGATCTCCCTTAAAATGATTGATCAGATAGATAAGATTTGCTATCGTTTCGACGGTTGAGCCTGATTTGCTGACAATATGGTAGCATGTATTCGGACTATAGGTAAGAGATGATATGTGTGAACTGTCTATATCGTCTACAAATTCAATCGATTTATCTTTTGGTGTACCCAGAAATTCGCAGAGTGCCTGAGCACCGAGCACCGATCCTCCCATTCCAATCTGCACAAACCGGTTCCATTTTCCTTTTTGACTTTCGAAATAGTTTACCAAATCGGTATCTTTCTTTACTAACGAAAATCCCCAATTGCCGAAAGTTTCCGTGATTTGTTTTTTTAGTCTAACGCACTCGGTTTCTATAGAATTTATAAATGATTTATCAAAAAATTCTCGATATAGAAGTTTCACAAAATCTTTTTTATATTGTTCTTGTTGTCTACCAGCACAATTTTTGGCTTAAATTCATTCAATCGCGCTTCTTCAATTATTGCATATGACACTATTATTATGAGATCTCCAACCGATGACATTCTGGCTGCCGCTCCATTCAAACAGATTGTTCCGCTTTCCGCTTTTCCGTAAAGACAGTATGTGGTATACCTGCTGCCATTATTTATATCATAGATACTTACCTGTTCATATGGTACAATTCCGGCGGCTTTTGCTAATTTTGCATCGATTGTTATGCTTCCTTCATAATTAAGATCAGCCTGGGTAACGATTGCTCTGTGAATCTTGCCTTTCATCATATTTAGCAGCATTTATCCTCCTATAACCAAATATTATCAATTAATCTTGTCTTGTCAAAAAAAACGGCAAGTGAGATAAGGCTGTTGTTTTCGTTTATTTCGTTGAGTTCCGTCAGACTATCCGTTCTGTTGCAGGAAATATAATCTATCTTTGCCTCTTTGGATTTTCCAATCTCATCTTCCATTTCCTTTTTTATAACGCTCCATTTTCTTTGTCCTGCCCTAACAATCGTTTTGGCTCTCATTAATGCATTATAAAGAACTACAGCTTCCCGCCTCTGCTTTTCATTCAGGTAGCTGTTTCTGCTTGAATATGCCAGACCATCCTGTTTTCTTACGGTCTCGACGGGTACTATTGAAATCGGCATATTGAGATCATCAGTCATTTTTTGTATAACAATCAGCTGCTGCGCATCCTTTTTTCCAAAGAATGCGAAATCCGGTATGATCATCATAAAAAGTTTTGCCACAATCGTGGTAACTCCTTCAAAATGCGACGGCCTGCTCTTTCCCTCCAAAACCTCTGTCAGTTTGTTAACCTTAACGGTTGTTGAAAAATTATCAGGGTAGATCTCTTCTGTCGGCGGATAAAATAGCAGATCCACCCCATTATCAATACACAGATTTTGATCATGAACAAAATCTCTTGGATAACTGTTCAGATCTTCATTAGGTGCAAACTGCGTAGGATTGACAAAAATCGATACCACGACTGTTTTGCATATAGAACGAGCCTGTTTAATAAGTTCCATATGTCCTTTATGCAGCGAACCCATTGTCGGAACAAGTCCTATCGGGCGTCTGCTGTTTTTTATAAGAGAACGCAGTTCCTTTACCGTTTTTGCTATTTTCATATTATGAGACCGCTGCACAGTAAACGCCTCCAC
>CAZPBP010000042.1:0-8798 GCA_964584845.1 uncultured Hippea sp. | reverse complement strand
TGCCACTCGCAGGTGTGTATTTAATAGCATTGTCCAGCAGATTTGCAATAACCTGCCGCATCCGGTTATGGTCGGCAGTCAGAAAAAGCTCCCGGTGTCTTTATAATAGATGGTGATATCTCTGTCCTCTGCAACATAACGGTAAAGATCAACCGCATCTTCTATCTGCTGAAGCATTCCGTTGAACAGTACAGTTAGTTCCTCCAACTCGTCACTTGTATGCGGACAGAGACAACACGTGCATCCAGCCTGCCTTTGTCTATTTATTATATTACGAATCGGCATAAGTGCTCTGAAGGCAAACAACACACCGCTGGTAAAATCGAGCAGTATTACAGGGATAATGATATCTGCAACGGAACTTCTGTAAAAAAGTGTTTAATTTATTTTATGACTTGACAGAAAAGAAAGAAGGAGTATTATAAAAATACCTAAAAAATAGCATTATTTTAGGTATATAGTGCGCAGGAGGTAGATATGAAAATTGCAGAGAGCAGTTTGGATCTGATAGGAAATACGCCGCTGGTTAAGCTTTCGCGTGTTGCCGAAGGCAAGAATCTTTTTGCAAAGCTTGAATCATTCAATCCATTGGGAAGCGTAAAAGACAGAATCGGACTTGCAATGATTTCAGATGCGGAACAAAGAGGAGTTATCAATAAAGATACCACCATAATTGAGCCTACAAGCGGCAATACAGGCATAGCGCTCAGTTCTATCTGTGCTATAAAGGGCTATAAGCTGATTTTAACCATGTCCGATAGTATGTCTGTTGAAAGAAGATCCCTTTTGGCTGCTCTTGGTGCGGAGCTTGTTTTAACTCCTGCATATGAAGGAATGAAGGGATCGATCGACAAGGCGATTGAAATAAAAAACAGTACGCCGAACAGTATAATACTTCAGCAATTTGAAAATCCTGCAAATCCGGCAATACATAAAAAAACGACAGCGAATGAAATTTGGCGTGATACAGATGGAATCGTTGATATTTTTGTCGCAGGAGTAGGAACCGGCGGAACGATAACAGGAGTCGGCGAAAGATTAAAGGAACTAAAGTCGAATGTCAAAGTTGTTGCGGTTGAGCCGGTTGATTCAGCGGTTTTGTCGGGCGGCAAACCGGGCCCCCATAAGATTCAGGGCATTGGAGCCGGTTTTATTCCTAAGGTTTTAAATAAGTCTGTCATAGATGAAATAATCCGTGTAAAAAACGAAGACGCATACCGGACATCAAGTTTACTTGCAAAAAAGGAGGGCATTCTTGCAGGCATATCATCCGGCGCAGCCCTTTTTGCCGCCCTTCAGATTGCATCGAGAGATGAAAATAAAGGCAAAAACATCGTTGTGCTTCTTCCCGATACCGGAGAACGTTATTTATCTGTCGGACTTTATCATGAGTAGGAGTTGATTATGACATTTACAAAAAAGAGCACCCTTGTGCATCCTATGATTTTTGATCAGTTTGGTTCAGCCGTTCCTCCTTTATATAGAGCAACCTCTTTTGCGCATGACGCTGAATCGGTATCTGATATCTTTAGTTCAAAAAAGGCAGGTTTCGTTTATACCCGCATAGGCAATCCGACGGTTATGTTACTTGAGAGCCAGATTAACCGGCTTGAAGATGGGATAGGAACTGTAGCATTTAGTTCAGGAATGGCTGCAATCAGTGCGGTTTCGATGCTTCTCTGCTCATCAAAAAAGGAGATACTGGCAAGCAGTTCGATTTTTGGAGGAACGTATTCGCTTTTTATAAATATTTTGAGCCATTATGGCGTGAAGACTATCTTTTTCAATTCGATTGACGAGCTAAAGAGAGTTATTTCAGATGACACGGCGTTTATATTTGCTGAGACCATAGGCAATCCTTCTATGAAGGTTGCGGATATAGAAGAATTGGCATCGATCAAAAAAGATGTGCCGCTTGTTGTGGATGCTACGGTTACGCCGTATATTTTTAACGGAAAATCCAGAGGGGCGGATATTGTTGTATATTCAGCTACAAAAATGCTTTCCGGTCATGGGAGAGCTGTTGGCGGTGCTGTTGTTGATTGCGGAAACTATGACTGGGCAAATCTCAGATACAAAACATCATTTGCAAACTATTTCGATTTGGGGCATATGGCATTTCTTGCGACACTAAGACAGCTTTATCTTGCCGATCTTGGAGGATGTATGTCTCCTGAAACTGCCGAAAGTATTTTGACCGGAATGGAAACGCTTGCATTGAGAGTGAAGGAGAGCTGTGAAAATGCAGAATTTTTGGCAGCATTTTTTGAAGAGAGAGGAATTAATGTTAATTATCCTAAATTCTCCAGTTATAAACAGACAGCCCGGAAACAGTTTGACGGACATTACGGTTCAATTTTGACAATTGATCTTGGATCCCGGGAGAAGGCGTTCAGATTTATCGATAGTCTAAAGCTGCCGCTTGATATGCCTAATTTATGCGATACAAGAACAATGGCTATTCATACAGCCTCTACAATCGGATCAATGCTGAACGAAAAGGAGAAGGCAGCTTCCGGAATAACCTCCGGATTGGTTCGTATTTCAGTTGGAATTGAGGACAAATGTGATCTTAAGAATGATTTTTTAAATGCCCTTAGTAACATCAGTTAGTAAGGCAAAGATATAATAGAAGGAGAAGGTAGATGAAATTGATTATTAATGGAAAAGAGGAAAACGTCGCAGACAATGAACTCTCTTTGAGCAAGCTTTTGACCTTGAAAGATGTTAAATTCCCTCAGATGGTCTCTGTGCAGCTCAACGGCGAATTTGTGAAAACAGATCTTTATGAAAGTAAAATTCTCAAAGAAAATGATAATGTCGAATTTCTCTATTTTATGGGAGGAGGCAGATGAGAAATGATGAACTTCTTAGATATTCCAGACAAATTATTCTGGAACAGATAGGTGGAGCAGGGCAGGAAAAGCTGATCGCATCATCTGTTTTTATAGCAGGAGCCGGAGGATTGGGTGCGCCGGCTCTTTACTATCTTGCAGCTGCAGGGGTAGGCAGAATTGGTGTTGCCGATTGGGATGCAGTTGATATCTCCAACCTTCAGCGGCAGATTATTCATTTCACCGATGATATAGGAAAACTAAAGTCCGATTCTGCTTTTGAAAAACTGCACAAACTTAATCCCGATATAAAAATAGAACGATTCAATCTTCAGATAGCTGCAGAAAATATCAGCGATATCATTAAAGATTATGATTTTATTATTGATGGAGTAGATAATTTTCCAACCAAATTTTTGATAAATGATGCGGCGGTTTTTTTGAATAAACCGTTTTCTCATGCCGGAATTTTACGTTTCTCAGGACAGACTTTCACCCATATTCCGGGTGGTGCCTGCTACCGTTGTATGTTTCCCGCACCTCCGCCGTCAGGTCTTGTTCCTACTTGCTCGGAAGCCGGAATAATCGGACCGGTTGCGGGAGTTATAGGATCTATTCAGGCACTTGAAGCCATAAAATATATTACCGGAACAGGTCAGCTGCTTTCAGACAGATTGCTTACATTTGATGCCCTTACCTCGGAATTCAGAGCCATAAAGATAAAACATGCTCGCAACTGTCCGATTTGCGGAGATAATCCAACCATTACGGAACTGCAGGATACGGAGTTGCCGCCATGCGATATTTAAAGTTTATCTCACGCACCATGCACACATTTTGCAGGAAATGAATTAAAAATCTGAGGAGATAAATGATGAAGATAGGAAAGAGCTTATATAACAAGATAGTTGCCTATGCAGTATCTGAATTGCCGAATGAATCATGCGGTATACTTGCCGGCAGAGGCAGCAAAATCAGCTATTTTTTTGCAATGAGCAACAGCGATCGGAGCGATGAGCATTTTTCTATGGTTCCTGAAGAGCAGTTCTACGCAGTAAGACGTATAAGAGAACTTGGACTTGAAATGATAGCTATAGTCCATTCGCATCCCAGTACGCCCGCAAGACCAAGCAGAGAAGATATAAAACTTGCTCTGGATCAATCGGTTCTCTATGCGATTATTTCACTTGCAGATTTTAATGGTGATAACCTTAGCGCAGATATGAAACTGTTCCGCATAGCAGGCGATGTAAAAAGAGAACCTCTGGAGATTTTTGATGATAAACCGTATGGTTCGGTAATTTTGCCTAAAATAGTGACGGATGATGTAGCTGAGTTTTCAGGCAAGATTGATCAGTATAAAAAAGGCAAGATGAGGGAAGCTTCGTTCAAGGCCTATAGAGTGCCGATGGGAATGTATCAGCAGCGTAATCCTGAACAGTATATGATAAGGATTAGAACAGCAGGTATTCCGACATCTCTTCAGCTGCAGAAAATTGCTTTTTTATCGAAACGCTTCGGCGACGGTATAGTTCATCTCACTACCAGATCCGATATTCAGATACATGGGGTTACGATTGACGGCGCAGCTGATGTTATGAACGGTTTGCTTGAAGTCGGTCTCTCATCAAGGGGAGGAGGAGGCAACACCGTAAGAAATATTCATGCAAGTCCGCTTTCCGGAATAGATCCGACGGGGGTATTTGATGTTATTCCTTACCAGGTTCAGGCAACCGAATTTATGCTGCAAAGCAGGAGTTCGTGGCATCTTCCAAGAAAATTCAAGATTGTGTTTTCCGATTCGGAAAAAGATAGTGCCGGTGCATGGTTTGCCGATCTTGGTTTCATAGCTGCAAGACGGTCAGGTACAGACGGATTCAGAGTTGTTGGAGGAGGAGGGCTTGGAACTTCTTCGGCATCGGCGGTTCCGCTCATATCTTTTATAAAAAAAGATGAGGCCGCAGCGGCGTGTGAGGCCGGCAAACGATTATTTGATAAGGTTGGAAGCAGAAGCGATCACTTTCGTGCGCGGCTTAGATATGCAGTTGAACGATTAGGCAAAGAACTTTTTAAGAAAAATTTTATTGAAATTTTCGAAAAGGTAAAAGGTGAACGAGTCGACTATCCTGATGTCAGGTTTAATGATTTTGAAAAGATAAATCTATTTTTTAAAGGAACGTCAAAATATAAACCTCTTGACATTGTAGAACAGGGATACAGCGCTGTTGAATTTCATCCTGCACTTGGTCTTATTGATGCCGATGAACTTATTATGATCGCACGATTTTGCGAGAAAAACAATGCCGAATTTCGCCCTACTCAAAAGCAGGGATTTTATATTGCCCGCTTAAGAGAAGACAAAGCGGAAGAAACTATCGAAACTTTCAGGGAATTCTACAATCCTATTGCTTCAACCGTTCCTGTTTGTTGTGCAAGTGCCGCTACATGTAAGCTCGGTATAGGTTTATCAAGAGGATTGGCCGGTCAGATAAGATCGGTTATGCTTGAAAAACCGAATAATTTGCTGTTTGGACAAATACATATTTCAGGATGTCCCAACAACTGCGGACAGCACAGCACTGCCGGACTTGGATTTTTCGGATCGGCAAAACGAGTAAACGGAAGACTTGTTCCGTACTATAGCATAGTCATGAAACGCGGAAAAGGACTTGCTGAATCTGTAGGTATGCTGCCGGCAAGGAATATTCCGTTATTGCTTAAAGAAGCCGATTCTCCGGAGGATATTCCCGATTTGCTGAGCAGATTTCAAATGGTCCCCGATTACAAAAGCGATCCCTCGTTTTATAAAGATTGGGGCGCAGATAAAGATTTTTCTCTCGCAGGAAGAGGTCCGGGTGAATGCGGCGCAGGAGTATTGGAGCTTATAGATTTTGATTTAACCGAAGCAGATGCATATTTGCGTTCGGGAAAATTCTATGACTCTATTTTGTCCGCTGCCAGATCGCTGCTTGTAATAAGAGGCATAGATACAACTATTGACAGAGAGATTTTCGAAGGGTTTAAAAAGCAGTTTATAGACAGCGGTTATGTTGAAGAAAATGCAAAAGAGATAATTGATGCCGCAATTGACAGCAAGCTCTCCGCAGCATCGCTTTTACCATATAGAGATAAGATAGCGGCACTTATAGCAAGAATTAGACTTTTGAGAGAGAGTCTTGACAGAAATTTGAATTTTAAGGTTCCTCCTTTGACTAAGAAATCCGATATTAACGATAAAAAGAAATCTCACGACAGATTGGATTTAAGCGGCGTGAAGTGCCCTATAAATTTTGTTATGGCAAAGGTAGAGCTTGAAAAGATACCGATAGGAAAAACACTCGAGGTCATTCTTGACGATGGAGCTCCGATAAGAAATGTGCCGGAATCGTTTAAAAATCAGGGGCAGGAAGTTATAAAGGTTGAGCGTCTTGAAGGCATATCGAATCTTATGATTGTAAGAAGGGTAAAGTAAAAGTTGCTTTTACTGGAACAAAAAGTAGATACTGTTCTGATAGTAGGCGGAGGAAGGGTTGCGGCAAGAAAAGCGGCAAAGCTGCTTGATAATTGTGCAAGTGTTACATTGATAGCTCCAAAGATTTTGCCGGAGATACAAAATCTTTCTGCAGCCAAAACACTTTTAATAAAGGAGAGAGAATTTAAAGATACCGATATTGATGTGCAGGATCTTGTGGTAGCTGCAACAAGTTCCAAGTCTCTTAACATACATATATCAAAGTTATGCAGAACAAAAAGAATCAGTGTAAATGTAGTAGATAATCCTGATTTATCAACGGTTTATTTTCCTGCCGTCTTTAAAAAGGGTGGATTGAGTGTCGGGGTTGCCACTTTTGGAGCTGCTCCCGGTTTTGCGAAAATGATGAAGGAGAATCTTTCAGGTTTGGTTTCGGAAAGTGATATAGAGCTTTTGAATAAATATACTGCAGCAAAAAATAGTATAGACAAAAATCTTGTACACCTTTCCGATTCTTTTAAAGGAGCTTTGGAACGGAAAAAGACAGGCAAACTGTTTTTTGTAGGTGCAGGACCCGGCGATCCTGAACTGATTACCATTAAGGGTAAAAAGGCGATAGAGACTGCAGATCTGATTTTGTATGACGGATTGGTTTCAAGTGAACTGCTGATGTTAAGAGGCAGCGGTTCAAAACTGATTGATGTTTCCAAGAGAAAGGGCGAGCACGGCATTATTCAGGAACAAATAAACAAACTGATGATAAAATCGGTGAAAGAGGGTCTTAATGTTTGCCGTCTCAAGGGTGGAGATCCGGCGATTTTCGGCAGGCTTGATGAAGAAATTGCCGCATTGAAAAAGGAGAATCTGGAGTTTGAAATTATTCCCGGAGTTACGGCGGCTTGTGCGGCGGCTGCAGAGACGGGCAAAAGCCTTACTAGTAGAAAGAACTCTCATAAGCTTGTTATTTTAACGGGCAACACGGCAAAAAATGATATTCCAAAGATTTTTGAACCTTCCGGCACGGTTATTTTCTATATGGGTCTGACACATCTGAGGGAGATAACAGCGCAGCTTATCAAAGAAGGTGTAAGCGAAGATTCTGAGGTATTTGTGATTAGTAGAGCGTCACTACCGGGAAATTGCCGAATTTCGGCAAATTTGGGTAAAATAGATTCAGCTGTCAAAAATAGCAGTTTAACGCCGGAACTGCCCGCCCTGATTATTGTTTTTATAAAGAATCGGGAGCGAGACTTGTCGGATTATTAAATGTTATTGCATTGAAAGTTAAAATTTGTCTCATTAAGAGATAAATTGCAGATAGCATTGATTAAAAATAAGAGACTACCCTAATATAATTAAGGAGTAACAGATGAAAAACAGATCAAAGATGGAGATAGAACGCTTAGCGCAGCAATACGAAGAGAGTTCTCCTTCGGAAATAATCAGCTTTGCCTGCAGGCAATTTAAAAATATAGCTATTTCATTTAGTGGAGCAGAAGATGTTGTGTTGATAGATATGGCTAAAAAAGCAGGCATTCAGATAAAAGCTTTTTTCCTTGATACCGGAAGACTACATCAGGAAACGTATCGGTTTGTTGAGGAGGTCGGGAAAAAATATTCTATAGATATCACTCTGTTTTTTCCTGATTTTAAAGATATTGAAAAGTTGGTTAGTGAAAAAGGTCTGTTTTCATTTTACAAGGATTCTCATGTTGAATGCTGCAGAATACGCAAGGTTAGTCCGCTTAAACGGGCATTAACCGGTCTGGATGCCTGGATTACAGGCCAGAGAAGAGATCAAAATCCGCAAACAAGGAATGTGCTTCCGGTTATTCAGGTTGATCCGGTATTCGGCAACGGAAATCTTGTAAAGATTAATCCTATAGCAAACTGGGGATCAAAAGAGGTTTGGGATTACATAAGAGACAATCACGTTCCGTATAATAAGCTGCATGAACAGGGCTATGTAAGCATTGGATGTGCGCCATGCACTAAAGCCGTGCTTCCTTCTCAGCATGAACGTGAGGGGAGGTGGTGGTGGGAGAACGCCGATAAAAAAGAGTGTGGTCTGCATGCAGGGAATTTAAATTTTGAGAAGCGCTAAACGCTCAATCCTTACATCGAATCAGGAGTTATTATGAGTTTAAAAATGAAATTAACCCACCTGGAACAGTTAGAAGCAGAAAGCATTCACATAATCAGAGAAGCTGTTGCCGAAGCAGAGAATCCGGTAATGCTTTATTCAATAGGCAAGGATTCGTCTGTGATGCTTCACCTTGCGATGAAGGCGTTCTATCCTGCAAAGCTGCCATTTCCGCTGATGCATATTGATACTACATGGAAATTTAAGGAGATGATTAAGTTCAGAGACAGGAGAATTAGAGAGCTGGGCTTAAACCTGATTGTCTATATAAATGAAGAGGGGGTCAAAAGAGACATCAATCCGTTTATTAACGGCAGCAAGGTTCATACCGATATTATGAAAACCGAAG
>CAZPBP010000041.1:7110-8875 GCA_964584845.1 uncultured Hippea sp. | reverse complement strand
AAAGATTTGAGAAAAGTTGTAAAAGTGCTTGACTTTAATATGGAACATTCCGTGCTTGACACGGAATCTATCTAAAGTCAGGATTCCCGCCTACGCGGGAATGACAAGGGGGCAAGTGGGCATGACAACTCTCTTTGTAATCATGACAACTTGTTTTGTAGTATTGGTCTTTTTCAACAGGCTCTTGAAACGCGGCAAGATCCCGATAAAGCTTCATCGCTTTAATAATGAAAAACAGACATTATACTAAACAGTAAACATTGTATTAAATTGCTTTAAAAAGCTGCATGAGGTGAAAAAGTGTCGGATAAAAATGAAAAGCTGTATAAAACCATTGAAAGCGTAGTCATAAAAAGCAATGATAAACGATATACACAGGAATCGGTTATTGAAGAGAGACCTTTTAATTTACTGCTTAATGCAGTTGAAATTGCAACATCTATGGTTCTACCTGAAAAACTTGAAGAGTTTGCAATAGGTTTTCTTTATGCACAAGGGTATATTGACAGATACAATCAGATCGATTCTATAAGAATATGTGAGGACGGATCTATATTTATATATGCTAAATCCATAAAAGAACCAAAGCCGCGTGACTCGATAATAACATCAGGGTGCTCAGGCGGTACTATTTCAAAAGAGATAATCGACGGTAATAGAAAAAAAAGTATCACAGAGTGCAAACTTACTTTAGATGATTGTACTAAACTCATAAAGGAAACTACATTGCAAGGACTGGATCTTACAATGAAAACGCATGGCGTACATATAGCGGGTTTTATGTCGAATGGATCGTTGTTGGGATTTGCGGCAGATGTAGGAAGACACAACGCAGTAAACAAAATCATCGGAGAGCTCCTGATGAACGGAATTATCCCGGAAGGCGCCCTCTATACAACAGGCAGATTGACCTCAGAGATGGTTGCGTATACCGCCAGAATAGGTATCCCAATACTTATTAGTAGAAATGCACCTTCAACATTAGGTATTGAGATTGCAAGGAAGTCGGATATAACGTTGATATCTTACGCGAGACCCGGGCGGTTGAACATTTTCAATCGCCCGGACCGTATCATTTACAAGACTGCAGAATAGCCAATATATTTGAAATTTTTATTTATGTAAACTTGAAATATACGCATTAAGTGCTGTAAGTTTAGGATCATTCCACTTCAGCGGTTTGCCCTTCAGTGCCATTTTTACACAGGTATTGATAATCTGATCCAGCGACATAACTCTTTTTGCCATCATAAAATAGCGCGGGTATTTCTCTCGGCTGAAGAAATTCATTGCTCCCATCGGACCTTTTTTATAAGATCTTCCCATATTTATGTGACATGAATTGCACGATTTTCCGTTTGTTCCCAATGAAGAGTCTTTGAACAGTTTTCTGCCCATAGTTATAGCTGCTCTCTCTGTTTTCAAGATTACGGCAGAAGATCTCTTCATAATCATATTCTTAGCTATGTTGTTTTCTTTTTTTCTCATTTTGCTGCTGCCTAATAAGCTCAGATATCTCCCAATATTATCAGCATTACTTTTTGTTATACTACCTTTGAATGACATCATCATAGGAACATTGCTTAGTGCGTATGTCACATCTTTTGCGTTTCTTCCAACAATGTTAGGCCCAATGCCGCCTGTTGCGTTAGCTCCGTGACATGCCGCACAATTTGCCTGATACAATGCTTTGCCGGTTGCTGCATTTGCCTGAACGCTAAATCCCGCAAAACCGAAGATTGATAACATTGCTATTATCATAAGC
>CAZPBP010000041.1:0-7100 GCA_964584845.1 uncultured Hippea sp. | reverse complement strand
TAAGCAATTTTTTCATGAATTCCCCTAAATCAAAATCTAATATTTTTTATGTTGCACGCTGCACAAAAAAGATAGATCTTTATAGTGCATGTAATTATTTTTTAAGTGATTGTAGATAATCACCAATTGCCTTTGCATCAGCTTCCGTAACAGTTCCCTTTAGTCCAGCCATCATAGGAACATCTTTTATCGCATCTGCTACATCCTTCGCACTTCTACCGACAATATTAGGACCGACACCACCTGTTGCGTTAGCTCCATGACATGCTGCACAATTTGTCTGATACAATGCTTTACCGGTTGCTGCATTTGCCTGAACACTAAATCCCGCAAAACCCAAAACTGCAGCAATCGCCACAAAACCAAAAATCTTCTTCATAAAAACCTCCACATTTTTATTTCTATTCAATATAACGCTTTATTTGAAAAAGTATAGCATCTAATGTAAGCTGACCTATCCCGTTCCAAGCTTCTTTTCCATTTCTAAAAAAAATCATAGTGGGAGTGTTAACTATATCATATTTATCAAAAACATCAAGATATTCAACAATATTTATTCTCGCAAATGGAATATTTGTAAAAATTTGTGAAAGCTTTTCAATTACAGGATTCATAAACTCGCAGCTTTCGCATGGCACAGCATAAAAATAGATGAACATTAGTCTATTTTCATCTATTTTCTCATCTATATTTTCCGCTGTAAGTTCTTCTACCATGATAATTCCATATTATGAGACCGCTGCACAAAGCCGTGAAGGTGCTTATTGTGCAACGGTCTCATAATATTCGGATTTTCCGAATTCAACCGTTCCGTCATCAAATTTTTCACGTTTCCAGATCGGAACAGACTGTTTGACAGTATCTATAATAAATTTGGAGGCTTCATAGGCTTCTTTTCGATGGACACAGGAAAGAGCGATAATCACAGATATCTCTCCGGGTTCAAGTTCTCCATATCTATGCACTATTCTTAAGGCCTGCAATTTCCACCGATGCTTAGCCTCGTCGGCAATTTTTTGAAGTTGAGCAGCGGCCATTTTTTCATAACATTCATATTCTATCAATAAAACCGTTTTGCCTTTAGTGCGATTTCTTACCGTCCCGACAAATATGAGCACCGCTCCGGCAACATCTTTTTTAACCTCATCATAGATTTTCGCTATAATTGCAGAGTTCAATTTCTCTTTTGTCACTTTAATCATCTGCACCTCCCTCATTTTTAATAATACTTCTCTCTCCTTCCCTTCCGCTATGTCCATCTCTTTAATACCTTTAAAATTTTTCTTTCATTGCCATACATCATTGATTTGTAGCTGTCTTGTCCATACCCTAGAGGATGGAGTCTATATATTTTAAGCCCGTAATCTTCCACAAAAATTCTAAACGGTTCAATCGAACTCGCCGCATGTATAAACAAAACATGCACATTTTGCCTTTTTATTATACCGGATAAATCATAAAGCCATCTGATGTTCGATCCTGCCTTACTTTTATCCCGTTCTACACTGCCTGCAAGATTGAGATGATAGCGTCCGGCAAAATAATCAAATGCTCCTTCCTCCGTTATAAAAGGAACCGATTTTACGGCAGCCAAATCAGTCTCAAATCTCTTGTTCATTTCACTTAATCTCTCTTTGAACATCTTCACTTTTTTTATACTTACAAACGAGGGATATTTTTTGATCAAAGCATTCAATATATCAGGTATAATATAATTTTTTACAATCACCGGATCAAGCCAGATATGAGGATTTGCAATTATTGTGTTTCCGACTCTATGTCTTCCTATGAGATTAGGATAATTTTCGGACAGTACAACGCTTTTTTTTGATTCTGTATTTTTTTCAAGCCCTAATCCTATCTCAAAAAATAATGAAGCATCATCAAGCATTAATTTATCTTTCGGTGTAAAAACATAATCGTGAGGATCTTTCCATTGCGGTACAATAGTTTTGATTGAAACCCGGCTTATGTCAACAATCTCTTTTGTAATTAAACAGAGCGGCCATATGCTGCATGCAATCAAACTCCTTGCAGCCGGCAATATACCGACAGCCGTCATCGAAATCAGTCTTTTAAAAAATTCTCTTCTCTGCATCACAACTGCCGCGTTGGCTGTTTTTTGAATATAACCCTATCCTCCGCTAACCGGAAGTATAAATGTAACCTCATCGTTATTTTTAAGTACCTTGTTTTCACAATACTCATAATTGACCGCAACTCTCGAGTTTTCAAAATATCGCTTTGCTGAAGGATATTTTTCCGACAACAGCATCTTTAAATAATCGGTGTCTGCGGATTCTTTAAGCTCTATTGCTTCTGAATTGATATTGATTATATCTTTGATGGCGGCAAAATAAAAAACCATGACATTCATTTTGATGCCGCAAAGAATCGTTTATTGCCAAAATTTTTCTCTTGGAGCTTTCCTTCCCTGACAAGTTCAAAAATAGTATCGTCCAAATCGGCACTCTTTCCATAAATATCTATAATATCATCTTTTGTAAGAGGTCTCATATTACAGCTTGACAAAAGTGCATTTTGCGAAATTCTTTCACATTTCGATTCACTCTCAAATTCACTCACAATTTCAACCGGATAGCTCAAAAATGGCTCCAGGCTGCGCTTAATTCTTTTCAGTTGTTCAAGCGATACCGGACTCACATTCTTAACGGGAGGTCTTATAATAGTACCGAGCTGAAGTTTATCGGCTCTCACCGTTGATGCCCACATTCCAAGCTTTTTTATGCTTTCACTACTGTCATTAATGTCCTTAACCATCAAAATCTCAAGCCACAACTTTCCCTTATAAAGGTACGAAAACTCTTTGATTCCGGTCAGAATCTTCCCAAGGTTAATATGTCTATCAGGTTTATCAACCATAAAAAAATCTTTCTCATTCACGCTGTCCACAGATGGGATCACTATATCGGCATCAAGCAAAGATTCTTTTACATCCTGAAGATAAAGAAGCGATCCATTAGTCAGAACAGCTATAGGAATATCCGTAATAATTTTTTTGATTGCTTTAATTAAACTGCCTATGCAGCTATTTAATGTAGGTTCTCCTGCACCGGTAAGCGTAATTACATCAATTTCCCAATTACAGGCTGCAAACTCTTTTATCTCGCTTAACAATTTTTGCAGCTCAATATATTCTTTTCTCTCAACAGTTGTAATTGTAGTCGAACCAACTTCGCAATAAACACAATCATAGCTGCATATCTTTTTGGGAACAAGATTTACTCCCAATGATCTTCCAAGTCTTCGTGAAGGTACCGGTCCAAATAGATAATCATAAGCCTTTTCTTTTAGCATAAATATATTATAATCTTTTTTGCTTAAATGAAAAGAAAAATTAAAATTGTAGGAGCTTCCGAACATAATCTAAAGTCTGTGTCGGTTGAGATTCCGAAGGAAGCCCTCACCGTTATAACAGGACCGTCAGGATCAGGCAAATCATCGCTTGCATTTGATGTTCTTTATGCTGAGGGGCAAAGAAAATATCTTGAGTCGCTCTCATCGTACGCGAGGCAGTTTCTGGGCAAAATAAAAAAACCGAATGTAGAGAAGATTGAAGGACTGTCTCCTTCGATTGCAATAAAACAGCAGACCGTCTCAAACAATCCACGCTCTATTGTAGGCACAGTTACCGAAATTTATGACTATCTGAGAATGCTTTATACTCGAACGGCAACGGCACACTGTTATAATTGCGGTCAGCCGCTTTCATCTTTAAGTATTGATGAGATGATAGGCCAAATAGACAAAACAGTCGGATTGGACGAGCGATTCACTATTTCTTCACCTATAATAAGAAACAAAAAAGGTCAGTTTAAGGAAACATTCAGCAGACTTCAGAAAGATGGATATCTGCGGGTTAATGTTGACGGCAAAATAATGAGACTGGAAGATGAGATTGTCTTAGATAAAAATAAAAGACATGATATTTCAGTAATTATTGATCGAATGATAATGAAAAAGGACATACGATCAAGACTCGCCAATTCTTTACAGAACGCTTTAGCACTATCGGGAGCGATTGCGTCAATAGAATCAGAGGATTCAGTTTTCACGCTTTCAAACCAACTTGCCTGCCCAAACTGTCTAATAAGCTATCCTAAAATAACTCCTCAACTCTTTTCATTCAACAGCCCGCAAGGTGCATGCACGGAGTGCGGCGGCTTAGGGGTACGTTACCAGCTTGATATTAATCGATTTGTAAAGGATCCTTCGCTGTCACTCAGGGAAGGAGCAATTCCTCTTATCTTTCGCAATCCATTTTCAGCAGCACGAAAAACGCTCAGACGGGCAGCGGAATTTTATAATATAGATCTCTATAAACCATTCAGCCGCCTAACAGAAAAGGAACGGCAGATATTGCTGTACGGAGTCCCTCAACAGACCAAAACAGATCAATTGAACTTCTCGGGTTTAATAACTATCGTGGGAAAAATTTACGGACGAACCGAATCGTATGAACTCAAAAAAGAGATTGATAATTATATGATAGAACTTCCATGTAAAAGCTGCAACGGAAAAAGACTGGGCAAAGTCCCCCTCTCATTTACAATAAACGGCTGCAGTATAATAGAAGCTTCAAGTAAGGAGATTGACCGATTTTACAGTTTTATATGTGAGATAGAACAATCACTTTCAGGCACAGCTGCAAAAATTTCAGCACCGATCATAAAAGGTATAAAGGACAGAACAAAATTTTTGATGGAAAGCGGACTCTATTATATAACACTTATGAGAAAATCATCAACTCTTTCAGGAGGAGAATCTCAAAGAATCAGACTTGCGACACAAATTGGATCGGGGCTTTCCGATGTAATCTATGTTCTTGATGAACCATCTATAGGTTTGCACCCCTCAGATACGGAAAAATTGATAAAATCCCTAAGGGAACTGGTTGGCTTGAGAAACAGCGTTATAGTTGTAGAGCATGATGAACAAATAATAAGATCTGCCGATTATTTAATTGATCTGGGTCCGGGATCCGGAAGATACGGAGGAGAGATCACCGCAAAAGGAACTCCCGAACAGATTGAAAGAAATCCTAAATCACTCACAGGCAAGTACCTTGCCGGACTTTTAAAGATGCCTCAAAAAATCGGCGCAAGAACTTCGAAAAGATTCGTTACTTTATATAAAACCTGCACACACAATCTCAAAGATCTAACGATCGCTTTTCCGCTCGGTGAAATAGTATGCATAACCGGAGTATCAGGTTCCGGAAAATCAAGCTTGATATTTGACACGCTGCTTCCGGCTGCAGAGTTTGCCTTTTACGGCAAGCAGATTCCCATTCAAACTAAATATGAGAAAATCACCGGAATCGATAATGTGAGTAGTGTTATGTCGGTAGATCAAACACCGATTGGAAGAACAAGCAGATCAAATCCTGCAACATATACCGGTGTATTAACGGATATCAGAGAATTATTGAGTCAAACTGAAGTCGCTAAACGGTGGGGTTGGAAATCAAGTCGTTTCAGCTTCAATGTATCGGGCGGAAGATGTGAGCATTGCAAAGGAACCGGTACGATCAAAATAGAGATGCAGTTTATGTCTGATGTTTATGTTACATGTGAAATTTGCGGAGGATTGCGCTTCAACAAAGAAACATTAAAGGTAAAGTTTAAGGAAAAAACAATAGCAGACATACTTAATATGACTATTATTCAAGCAGCTGATTTTTTTCCCAATATTCCTTCAATAAAACGTAAACTGGATATTCTTGAAGAGATAGGATTAGGTTATCTAAGATTAGGGCAGCCCGCCACAACGCTTTCAGGAGGAGAATCACAACGCCTCAAACTATCAAGAGAATTGGTAAGAAGGAATGGAAGCAATACTTTGTATCTACTGGATGAACCTACCGTAGGACTTCATAAATCCGATATATCTAAACTGATAAAACTCCTCGATCGACTCGTTGACAAAGGAAACAGTGTAATCATCATTGAACACAACACAGATATTATGATGCATTCGGATTATGTAATAGACCTTGGTCCGGAAGGAGGCAACAGAGGCGGATCGGTGATAGCCAAGGGAACCGTAAATGATATTATAAAATCAAACGGTTCTACCGGAATATTTTTGAGACATTGCGTAAATTAAAACACCTCTATCAATCTATGAACAATTATGAGACCACTGCACAATAAGCACCTTCACAGGAAGGCTGTCAAGGAATAGCTGCAAAAAACATGTATTTGAGCAGTTTTCCAATTATTTCCGTTAAATATGCTTGATATTCACGTCAAACAACTCACCTTGCATAATATATGCGTGAATTAAGTTTAAGTTCACAATACGGATTTGGATTCTCCATTCGTAACATCCGAAACCCCAATAGAAGTATCTTTAATTTGAGAAATAAAAAAAGTAGTAATAATTTTAAAATTTGCTTGACAAACAGAAAAAGGCGGCTATATTGTTCTTTCTCAGAAGAAAGTTAACAGTTTTGGGGAAATATATCTTATATATTTCCCCAACCCCCCAAATTTCAGTATGTAATCTTAAGGTATCTTAATGGTTGCACCACCACATAATGAGACCACTGCACAATAAGTACCTTCACAGCTTTATCATGCATATTTAAAAACAAAATGTTCAAGATTCTCAAGTTCATTATGAACCGGTAATGCGACTTTCATTTTTTCTCCCTAAGATGCTCGGAAATCCTTTTATTTAATCCATCAAATTCAGATAAGTAGCTCATTCCGGGTTAAGTGTGGAAAAACCGTAAAAGCTTTCCATGCATTATTGCAGATCATAGTCTAATTTGCAAACTTAACACGCCCTTCTGCCATTGCAAGAAGAAACGACCTGTCTGCGTGCCACGCACAGGCAGGCGAAGCAATCTCTGCTTTGAGACTGCCGCGACCTTCGGCCTCGCAGTGACTGGAGGCGTGTCATTCCGTGCTTGACACGGAATCTATCTATAAAGTCAAGATTCCCGTTTTCACCTGCCTGTGCGGAGCACGCAGACAGGCGGGAATGATAAGTGGCGAATGTTATTCCGTTGCCAATTTGTCATTCCGTGCTTGACACGGAATCTATCTTATTTTATCATAGTAATATATGAA
>CAZPBP010000040.1:2706-8879 GCA_964584845.1 uncultured Hippea sp. | reverse complement strand
ATATTGACAAAACCTCCCAAAGCAAATTCGAGCAGATTTTTGATAAAATTTCTAAAACTCAGTCTGCCGACAAATAGTCAGAATATCGTTTGGCGTAAATGCAGAAATCGGTAGCTCGCAAGAGATTGTGTAAATTCGCTCTGGTAAAATAGGTGCCGTTTCTTTAAAATGTTTAGACTTTTCCGACATCGAGGCTGTTGAAAAAGATCAATATTACAAAGAGAGTTGTCATGCCCGCCTGTCTGCGTGCTCCGCACAGGCAGGTGAAAACGGGCATCCGGATTTTATAGATGACAAAAGGGAGCAATGTAATGGCAAAAAAGAAGGCAATGTAATGACAAACAAGAGAATAGAAAGAGTTTTTCGGCAGGCTGTTAGGAAACTAATGCGCAATAAACCGACTCGCATAGTGGTCTCATAAGGTGAGTTGTTAATATTCTACTTATTGCCAAACACTGTCCTGCTCTTTCAATAAACCGATTTTATTGCGCAGTTCTATCGCCTTTTCAAAATCGAGATTTTTAGCTGCCTGTTTCATTTCTTTCTCGAGTCTTTTTATAAGTCTGGGTATTCTTTTTGTCGGGATAATCTCCTTTGGCGGTTTAATATAATCGAGTTCCGATAGTTTGCCTAACGGTCCTTCTATAGCCTTTCTAATCCCTTCGGGGGTAATTCCATGAACCTTGTTATAATGCTTCTGGATGATTCTTCTTCTTGCCGATTCCCGTATTGTTTCTTTTATGCTGCCTGTAAGTTTATCGGCATACAGTATCGCTTCCGAGTCGATATGACGTGCCGCTCTTCCTATTGTCTGGATAAGCGCCGTTGCGGATCTTAAAAATCCCTCCTTGTCGGCATCAAGAATCGCAACGAGCGATACCTCGGGAATATCAAGTCCTTCTCTTAGTAAGTTTACGCCGATGAGACAGTCGAATTTTCCGGCTCTCAATGCTCTTATAATCTCTGTTCTTTCTATTGCATCGATTTCAGAGTGAAGATATTTAACCTTTAGACCGATCTGTTTATAGTAACTTGACAAATCTTCACTCATTCGCTTGGTTAGAGCTGTTGCCAGAACTCTTGATTTTCCAGCCCTTTTTCTTATTTCTCCCGCCAGATCATCAACCTGATTTTTGATAGATTTCACGCGTATCTTCGGATCTGTCAAGCCTGTAGGCCTGATAAGCTGTTCGGCCGATATACCGCCGGATTTTTCCAATTCGAATTGAGCAGGAGTTGCCGACACAAAGATTGCCCGGTTTATTTTGCCCAAAAACTCATCGAATTTAAGCGGTCTGTTGTCAAGCGCAGATGGAAGTCTGAAGCCGTAATTTACAAGTGTTTTTTTGCGTGAATGATCGCCATTGTACATCCCTTTTGTCTGCGGAAGCGAAACATGCGATTCATCAATAATCAAAAGATAGTCATCAGGAAAGAAATCGAGCAGTGAATCCGGAGGTTGTCCGGCTTTTTTTCCGGATAAGTGTCTGGAATAGTTTTCTATGCCTTTGCAAAATCCAACCTGTTCAAGCATCTCGAGATCAAATTCGGTACGCTGTCGTATTCGTTCTTCTTCGAGCGGCATAGCGTTCAACCTAAAAAAATTTATCTGTTCCGCTAATTCTTTTTTTATAGATGAAATTGCTCTTTTCAGGTTATTTCTGGTCGTAACATAGTGACTTGCCGGATAAATCGTTGCAATTGTAAGATCGGCTATTCTCTTTCCCGTAATAGGATCGAACAGATAAATCTCCTCAGCTATTTCGTCTTCATTGACGACAATTCGTACGGCCTGTTCACGTTCATCCGGAGGAAAAATATCGGTTACCTCTCCGTTGCTTCTAAAGGTGCCTCGTTCGAATGCCACCTGATTTCTTTTGTATTGGATCTCTGTCAGCTTACCGTACAGTCTTTCCAAATCTATCTGTTCACCTTTGATAATTTCAACCTTCATCTGACCATAGCTTGCCTTGTCGCCTATGCCGTAGATAGCTGATACGGAAGCTACGATTATTACATCTCTTCTTTCTAAAAGAATTTTTGTAGCATAATGCCTCAGACGTTCGATTTCGCTGTTTCTGCTTGTTTCTTTGTCGATATACGTGTCTGTTCTGGGAATATAACTTTCGGGTTGATAATAATCGTAGTAACTGACAAAATATCCTACGCCGTTCTCGGGAAAAAATCGCTTAAATTCATTATAAAGCTGAGCGGCTAAGGTTTTATTATGAGACATTACAAGCGTGGGTCTCTGAATTTTATTTATAACATTTGCTATTGTAAAGGTTTTTCCCGAGCCGGTTACTCCCAGCAAAGTCTGATATTTTTTTCCGCTTTTAATACCTGCTGTAAGTTTGTCTACAGCTTCAGGCTGATCCCCTGTAGGCCTGAATTCACTTATAAGATTAAACATATATTGATTTCAGTTCTTCAACCGTTTTTGCTTTGAATGAGGGGATTTCGCTTTGACATCCTATTTTTATAAAGCCGGGATTTTTTGTAAAAAAAAGTCGGAAACCAACCGATTCAGCAATTTGAATTGATTTGGTGCTATACTCTCCAAATGGCCAAAAAAGTGCATAGACCTCCTTTTTTATTTCTGTCTGAAGCTCGCCCTTTGCAGCGATAAGGCGGCCTCTTACGCGCAGTTCGTATTCATAATCGGTTTCAAATCTTCCATACGGTGCATCCGGTAAAAGACTACTCAGCTCTTTTTGCCATGCAGGCTTGTCAAAAAAATTAACGTAATCATTGTCAACGATATACCTGCAGAGCAGGTCGTTAATTTTTTTATCGGGAATAAATGCTTTGTTTGCCAGCAGCGATCCTTCTCCAAAGTGCATTGCTCCCAAACGGTCGTCTGTATCTAAAGGATGAGATTTTGTTGTAATAAATCCGTCGATTTTATTGTCTATGAAACCCTTTTTACTGCATTTTCCCGCCGACTGACACAAAAAATATTCATCGGACATGGTTTTTATCTCAAGCCATGAGAGTCTTGCTCTTCTGAGAATAGCCTTGCCTTCGTACAATGATTTTATTGGAGCGGTAAATTTCCTTAACTGATCATATTTTATTTTAGGAATATCATTGCTCGAGAAACCGGTAAACTCATCCTCTTCAATTTCCCAGCTGTCCACAAAAAGAACGGCAGGTATCCGGTATTTTTTTATAATCGGATAAACCCATACCCAACTGTCGAGATGCGCATCTGTAATGGCAATAAGAGCGGCATTTTTTAATTGTAGTTTACCTTTTAGATAATTGTCCAAATCACATAGAGAAATAATTTTTATTTTATTATTGAGCAGCCAATTTATCTGTTCGTCAAAAGTTGTTTCCGTTACCGTTTCATCAGGAGAAATATTCTTATATCTGATAACTGCTATTCTACTCATTTTCTATTGCCTGCATCAGTCTTTCTTTAATAATTTTATAAATATCAGGCTTTATCTCAACTTTTCGTTTAAGAATATATAAGTTTTTCATTTTACCCAACTTTACTTCATCTTTTTCTGTTGTTACTATCGAAGTTTCTAATTCTCTAAACTTGTTTATCTCTTTTGTGTTGTAGATGTGATGGTCGGAGAAGCTTATCTTTTTATCAGGATTTATGCCGAAGGCAGTAAGGTCATTAAAGAAATTTTCAGGATCGGCTATTGCACATAATGCCGTCACAGGTTTTTTAAGTTCCTTTGCAGCAATACTCTGTCCGTTTGAATCGAGAAGATTTGAGGCCGTTAATTTATATCGAAAAACAGGCACTTTAATTTTTGCGGAATCTATTGGAGCTTGAGAAATAATCATATCCGCTCTTTTTATTCCTGAAATATCTTCCCTTAAAAAGCCGGCCGGAAGCATGCATCCGTTATCAAACGGCCTTTTGCCGAGAATAAGAATTTCAATATCCTTTTTTACTTTTCTATACTGAAAACTATCATCCAGAATAATACAATCCACTTTGTCAAGAAGTTCGGCAGCTTTTAACCTGTTGCTTCCGCAGGCAACCGGAATATTGTGAGTTGCTATCAGATATGCTTCATCCTGTGTTTCAGGAGGTTTTGCAAATATTTTTTTTCCATCCGATACCGGATATTCTCCGCGTTTTTTTCCTCCGTAGCCGTTTGTGATTATACCTGCGGCTATGCCGTCTGCTTTAAGCTTGCCTGCCAGCCATATCACAAATGGCGTTTTGCCTGTTCCCCCGGCTACTATATTCCCCACACCTATGCAGAAACAGGGCATACTGCGTGATTTGAGAATTTTTTTATCATACAAATAATTTCTTACTTTTACTGCTGCGCTGTACATAACAGATACTGAAATTAGAAATAATCTTATTATAAAAAACTTTGAATGAACTAATTTCGTAATATTTTTAAACATATGATTTTAGATTGTACCCGGTTCATATTAATTGATCCAACTTTTCAAACTCTTCGATGGTGAATATATTTTTAGAATTTCTTTTAAATTTTTCCAAATATTTAATGCCGACAAATGGATCTTTTAAACAGCTCAATGGCAATATAAAGATTTTCTCCGGGTTCGACGGCGATCCTTCGATACCGATAGCTATAAATACAGGATATTTGGTCCTTTTGCTGAATTCATTGTAATTTCTTATTTGGTATGATTCCGCCCACTGAACACCGTAACCGCTGCCGATATATACTGTTTTGGAGCGATATTTACATTCAATAGAAACTATATTATCTGTAATCTTATGTCTTATTGTAAAGTCGGGGTCTGAATCCGATTCAACTCTTCTGTCAAATTTTTTGGACAGATCTTTGGTATAATCTACGATACTCCAATCATTCTTATTGAAAAGTGACATGATGTAACTTTCAAATCTAATACCCATTTCATAATACATCTCATCTGTTGCAGCACTCCTTTGGGCCGGCGAAGCGCTTGTCTTCGGAGAGAGTTCCGTTGCGGTTGAAGTTCTTTGCAGCCTCGAAGGCATTGAAGAGGTTGAGATCGTTCCCGATATTCCATCGACATTCCGGTAAACCTTATCTTTATTTTTTTTATACATACTACGGTTATGAAGATATAGAATTATTCGAGGCATCTTTTATAAATTCGTACAATCTGGCTGCCGTCCTGTCAATTACACCTTCTTTGCCGAGCAGATTTCTGATCTTTTTAATATCGTTTATCGAAGCTTCTCTCTTGCTGTTATTGAAATAGACCGCAAGGGAATTTGCAATCGTTTGCGGATCAAGGTGCTGTATAAACTCGGGGTATATATTTCTGCCCATAATAATGTTCGGCAGTCCCATGCTGTCGATGCCTTTTATAAGCAGTCTTCCGACTGCATACGAGACAGAGGACAGTTTATAGCAGATAACCCCCGGAACGCCTGCTATTGCTGCTTCGAGTGTGACTGTTCCTGATTTAAGCAATGCCGCCGTTGCATTTTTAAATATTTCCTTCGGTTCAAAAAGAAGATCTTTGTGTATGCCATATCTTTTAATGTCAATTTCAGGCGCTTTGGCGATCATTATTTTTAGATTTTCAATTCGCTTCTTTACTATTCCGGCCGAATCCATAAAAAGAGTCAGATGCCGCTCTATTTCATTATTCCTGCTTCCGGGAAAAATTCCGAGTACCGGTCTGGATTTATCGGGATTGTTTTTTATTTTTATAATATCTATCAACGGATGTCCAAAATAATCAACACGAAACCGATTGTCGGTAATATTTTCATATAGCGCCTTTTCAAAAGGAAGAACGACGACAAGTTCATCTACAAGCCGTCTTATTTTATATTTCCTTGATTTTCTCCACGCCCATATCTGAGGACTTATATAATAGAATACAGGTATACCGGCTTTTTTAGCAACTTTAGCAATTCTCAGATTAAAATCAGGAAAGTCTGCCAGTATGACCGATCCTACTTTTCCTGATCGTATAATTTTTGTGAGTTTTTTGTATAATTCAATAATTGTAGATAATTTAGGTACAATTTCGAGGATACCTATGACACTAATCGAGTTGAAGTTTTCGATCAATTCTACTCCTATCGAGTCAAGATACGCTCCTCCGAGTGCAATAAACGGCAATTGTTCTCTTTTCCATATCGATTCGACTATAAGAGATAGATATCTATCTGCAGAACTCTCACCGCATACTATTAAAGACGGCTTCATCTATTTTTTTCT
>CAZPBP010000040.1:0-2606 GCA_964584845.1 uncultured Hippea sp. | reverse complement strand
TCCGCTTGCTCCTCCAACCATTGCATATTGTCCAATTCTTACAAATTGATGTATCGCTGTGAGTCCTCCGATTGTTGCGTAGTCTTCTATTGTAATGTGGCCCGCCAATGTTGCACCGTTTGCTAAAATTACATTGTTTCCAATTATACAGTCATGGGCAATATGGCTAAAAGCCATTATAAGACAATTGCTGCCGATTTTAGTTGTACCGCCGCCGTTTTCAGTTCCCCTGTTGATCATACAAAATTCTCTAAATGTTGTGTTGTTGCCAACCTCAAGAAAGCTTTTTTCTCCATGAAACTTCAGGTCTTGCGGAACAGTACCGACTACAGCATGCGGAAAAAGCGTACATCCTTTACCCAAATGTGTATATTGTGCAACTGTTGCAAAGTTTGATATTCTGCACCCATCTTCAATCTCCGTATCGGCTTCAATAACCGCATAAGGACCTATTTCCACATTCCTGCCGATTCCGGCTGTTTTATCAATAATAGCCGTAGGATGAATGTTATGCATCTATAACCAACTTTGCAAGAATTACGCCTTCTCCGATTCTTTTGTCGTTAACGGTTGCCTTAACGGCAAGCTTCCATACATCGCCGTGTCGTCTCAGCATATCGGCTTCAAGGCGTATTGAATCACCCGGTATTGCAGGATTTCTAAAACGAAATCGATCAACGCCCATAAAATAGATTAAAGTATTGGATGGTTTGCCCGGTTTTTCATCAATTGTTCTCAATGCAAGAAGTCCGCCCGTTTGAGCCAGCGCTTCTATCAATAAAACTCCTGGAAATACGGGATGAGACGGAAAATGTCCCTGGAAAAACGGCTCATTGTAGGTCAAGTTTTTTATTGCCGCAATATGCTTGCCTTTCTCAAACTCAATAATCCTGTCAACAAGCAAAAACGGATAGTCATGCGGAAGTATTTTTTTGATTTCATCAATATCAATCATACTGTTTTCCCCTTAATTTCTAAGAATTCTTTTTCAAGCAATTTCATTCTCTCTAAAAGAGAAGGAAGTTTCTTTTTCGCAGCCTGGAGCTTGAGCCAATCCCTATGATTCATAGTCGGTACCCCGCTGTATTGCCCGGCCTTAAGTGATTTGTGAATGCCTGATTTTGCACCAATTTGAACATTTGAGTCAATTCGTATATGTCCTGCCACTCCTACCTGTCCCGCTAAAATAACATTGTCTCCAAGAGTGCTTGATCCTGAAATGCCGACTTGCGATATAATTAAGCATTTTTCACCCATTTTTACATTGTGTGCAATCTGCACAAGGTTATCGATTTTTGTTCCCCGACCGATGAGAGTCTGCCCAAATGCGGCTCTGTCAATCGATACATTTGAACCTATTTCAACATCGCTTTCTATTTTTACAATACCAATTTGAGGAATTTTTATATGATTTCCGGCTTTGTCAAGCGCATAACCGTATCCATCCGAGCCGATTACAGTTCCGGCATGAATTATGACTCTGTTTTCAATTCGGCATTGCCTCATAATTGATACATTCGGATAAATGACACAATCATTGCCTATCTTTGCTCCATCATCTATGACAACACCGGGATATAAAACGGTATTTGAGCCTATATTAACTCTGCTGCCTATATAAACCGTGGGATAAATGTCGGCATTGTCGGCAATTGTACAGTCTTCTCCTACGTAAGCCGCGTTATTTTTGAATGACGGTCGTTCTATTTTAAAAAGTTTTGCAGTCAATTTAGCCAGTGCAAGATACGGGTTATCCGAAAGAAGAAAAGTTTTATTTGATTTTTCAGGAATTTTATCAATCAAAATTGCAGATGCCTTCGTTGTTTCTATAAATTTTTTGTAGCGTGGATTTGTCAAAAAAGTCAGTTCGCCCTCTTTTGCTTCCTCAAGCGTATTGATTCCCGATATATTGCAATCCGAGCCGACGAGTCTGCATGAAAGAAATTGAGCTATTTTAGAGAGTTTCACCTGTTTTTTGTGCTTGTAAGTTTATTGTACCGTTTAATCAGTTCTTTGGTAATATCTATTGCCGGATTGTAATCAACAACGCCCGAATGAACTTCAAGAATCAGATCGTAACCTTTCTCTTTTCTAATCTGTTTTATTATTTCCACCAGACTGTCAAGTATGTTTTTGCTGTATGCGGACTCTTTTCTTGATAGCTCACTTTGTATCTTTTCGATAAGCAGTTTGAGATTTTTAACACTCTTTCTGTAGTTGCCAAGTTTTTTATCGTATTCTGCAGAGGTGGGCGAAAGTTTGTCAAGCACACTCTTTTCTTTTTTTAGCTCCATCTCTTTTTTTTTGATAATCTCTTGTTTCTGCTTTACACTATTTCTTATAACCTGTTTTGCCTGTTTCCCCTCATTTGTTTGATTGAGCGCCTGTTGCAGATTAACTACGGCAAGTTTAAATCCTGAAGAATATGCAGCATTAACGCTGAAGATAACAAAAAAAAATGCGAGCAAAATAACCGTTTTTTTCACAAATAACCTCCTAAAATCTGTTCTGCCCGATGATAATATATAGTGTCTGAAAATTCAAGAGCATAAATTGCCTCATTCAAAATCTATACGAAACAGTATCGTTGCCTCATTTAAAAATCT
>CAZPBP010000039.1:0-9012 GCA_964584845.1 uncultured Hippea sp. | reverse complement strand
GATAAAGCTGTGAAGGTGCTTATTGTGCAGCGGTCTCATTATCCGTAAACGATCATCTTGAGTTATCCGCCTATTTGCGTCTGCCTGTGTCGTTGGTGCAGCAGTCTCTAAATGGAAATCGAGTCTAACCGGAAAAGGTGAATTCACAGCAAATTTAGTGTCTTTATATATCCCTTATTTTCAGCAAAAGGCGTAAATTGTAAGTAATAGCAGGGCTTGTTGTTGACGAAATTCGTAACATACCGGAGGACTCAAGACAGTCATTCATGGATTAGATGGAGGTATTCCATATTAACCCCATCTCTTTTTTGACTTCTCCAAATTTCTTAATTGCAAATTCTATATCTTCCTTAGTATGCGCTGCGGAGATCTGTACTCTTATTCGCGCTGTGCCTTTCGGGACAACAGGATAAAAAAATCCTATTGCATAAACGCCTTTTTCTATCAATCTGTCCGACATTTCCTGAGCAATCTTGGCATCGCCAAGCATAATAGGAACAATTGGATGATTTCCAGGTTTTATTTTGAACCCTGCTTTACTGATACCTTCACGAAAACGTTTCGTATTTTCCTCAAGCCTTTCTTTTAATCTTAGGCTCGAATTCAACAATTCCAATGTTTTAATTGACGCGGCTGTTATGCTCGGGGCAAGTGTATTTGAGAACAGATACGGTCTTGATCGTTGGCGCAGCAGATCAATGATAGTTTTGCGTCCGCTTGTATAACCGCCGCTTGCGCCGCCAAGTGCTTTGCCGAGTGTTCCGGTTATTATGTCGATTCTTCCCATCACACCGCACTCCTCATGTGTTCCTCTGCCATGTTTTCCAATAAATCCTACGGCATGAGAATCGTCAATCATTGTCATAGCGTTGTACTTATCAGCCAAATCGCAGATCTCTTTTAGCGGGGCAACAGATCCATCCATTGAAAAAACACCGTCTGTAGCAATAAGTATTTTGCCGACATTATCTGATTCGGCTTCCTTTAACCGATTTTCAAGCTCAGCCATATTTCTGTTTTTATATCTATATTTTTTTGCTTTGCATAACCTGATTCCATCGATTATGCTGGCGTGATTCAGTTCGTCGCTGATAACGGCATCATTTTCCGAAAGGATTGTTTCGAAAAGTCCTCCGTTGGCGTCAAAGCAGGAGGTGTAAAGTATTGTGTCATCGGTTTTGAGAAACTCTGAGATCTTTTTCTCGAGTTCCTTGTGAATCTGCTGTGTTCCGCAAATGAAACGGACAGATGAAAGGCCGTATCCCCATTTCTCCAGGCTCTTTTTTGCAGCCTCAATGACTTCAGAATTATCCGCCAGTCCAAGATAGTTGTTGGCGCACATATTAAGCACCTTTTGACCGTCGGAAACCTCGATATTTGCCCTTTGAGGGGTTGTTATTATTCGTTCGTGTTTATAAAGTCCGTCATTTTTAATTTGCGCCAATACGGTTTCGTACTGCCTTTTTATCGACTCATTCATGATTAAATATTTGACCAGTCAAGTATTACCTTGCCGGATTTTTCATTTCTCATCAGCTGAAACCCCCTATCGAATTCTTTATATGAAAGTCTGTGAGTAATAACAGGCGCTATATTTAGACCGCTTTGAAGCATAGCCTGCATTTTGTACCATGTTTCAAACATCTGGCGTCCGTAAATGCCTTTTAAATTTAAGCCGTTAAAGATTACCTTCTGCCAGTTTATTGAAGCTTCGGGAAGGAGACCCAGCAGCGCTATTTTCCCTCCATGAAACATCACATCTATCATATCACCAAGCGCATCAGGATTGCCCGACATTTCGAATCCTACATCAAATCCCTCTTTCATGTCAAGATCCTTCATTGTATCGCGTAAATTTTCTTTTGTAATATTAACAGTTCTGTCAACACCCATTTTCCCTGCAAGAGTTAATCGATATTCGTTGATATCCGTAATTACAATATGTCTTGCGCCTGCATGCCTTGCTATTGCTGCAGCCATTATTCCGATTGGCCCCGCTCCTGTTATCAAAACATCTTCTCCCAGCAGCTCATACGAAAGTGCTGCATGAGTTGCATTCCCAAGCGGGTCAAAGATTGAAAGAATATCGGTTGGAATTGATTTATCGCAATGCCATACATTGGAAACCGGAATCGACAGGTATTCTGCAAAACAGCCCGGACGATTAACCCCGACTCCTTTTGCATTCGGGCAAAAATGCCTTCTTCCGGCGCGGCAGTTTCTGCATTGTCCGCATGTGATATGACCTTCGCCGCTGACCAGCTCGCCTATTTTTACATCTTTTACATTGCTTCCTATCGCTTCGATTTTACCGACATACTCATGACCTACAGCCATTGAGACCGGTATAGTATTTTGAGCCCATTTGTCCCAGTTATAGATATGAACATCGGTTCCACAGATAGCTGTTTTTTGAATTTTAATAAGAACATCATCAATGCCGATTTTCGGTATCGGTAAATCATCAAGCCATAAACCTTGTTTTGCATACTTTTTTACAAGCGCCTTCATCCAAACCTCTTATTTTTAAGGATATCTCTATTTATATACGAACAACCATTCTTAGTAATCTCGTCGCTATTGTATCATCTGATTGGGAAGATAATAGATTATTTCCGGAAACATCGTAAGTATAATGATGGATAATATCATTATAAGGAAAAATGGAAAGCTGTATTTTATGATATTGCTTGTTGTTTCATTTGATATGCCTTGAATGACGAACAGACTAAAACCAACCGGAGGAGTAATTTGTGCAAGTTCGACCATTATGACAAGAAAAATGCCGAACCAGAGAGGACTGAAACCGGCAGAAACCATAATGGGCAAAATGATCGGCAGGGTCATCACTACCATAGAAATACCGTCTAAAACCATCCCCATCAGCATGTACATAATGCCGATTACAACAAGAAGCATATATTTTGATAAACCTAATTCAGCTACAAACAGACTCAAAGCTCTCGCTATTCCTACAAATCCTACAACTTGAGAAAGAAATGCGGCGCCTGTTACTATAAAGACAATCATTGCCGTTGTTTTTGTGGAACTTATAAAAGCATTCCGAACTGCTGCAAAGTTCAGACTTTTGAAAATCAACGCTGTTATAAGAGACCCTACAACACCAAGTGCCGCAGCTTCCGTAGGAGTTGCAAAACCGAGATAAATACTTCCAAGCACAATTGCTATTAAAGCAAAAACAGGGATAATTCCGACTGATGCAATCAACTTTTCCTTGAGGCTGTATTTTATAGTTTCTTTGGGTACCGTAGAAGGATTTATCAGGCTGTAAATTGCTATATAGGTTGAATAAAATCCTCCGAGCATAAGTCCGGGGAGTATGCCGGCTGCAAACAGTTTTCCTATAGATGTATTGGAAAGCACTCCATAGATTATCATTATGATGCTTGGAGGTATCAAAAATCCCAATGTTCCGGCTCCTGCAAGAGATCCTACCGACAAGCTTCTGTCATAGCCTCTTTTTGATAATTCATCCAATGTAATTTTGCCTATTGTGGCTGTTGTAGCTGCGCTTGAGCCGGAAACAGCAGCAAACATAGAGCATGCTATAACATTTATATGAAGCAGTCGTCCGGGAATTTTTGTCAGCCATGGTACCAGCCCGTTAAACAGTTTTGATGAAAGATCCGTTTCGTATAACAGTTCACCCATTAAGATAAAGAGTGCAAGCGACGCCAATGACCAGGAATCAACACTGTTCCATACTGAATTAGCCATAAGTCCTCCGATTTTATTCCATATGGAGATGGCAGGCGGCAAATTAAAATTGTAAAGCAGCATCAGAGTGATTCCTGTGGAAAACAGAGAAAAACCAATCCAAAGGCCTGATAATAAGAATGTAAACAGTATCACAAAAAGCAAAACCGTGAGGGTTAAAGGATCGGAAATCATCGCAGTTTTTTTAACAGTATACTAAATAATTCAAGGCTAAAAAGAAAAAATCCTATTGGAATAAAGAGCTGAGGAATAAACAGTTTTGTTTGAGCAACAGTGTCGGCGCGTATATCAAGGCTAAAGGATTGATAAACCATAGAGGCAGAGAAATAGAGCGTAAACAGACTGATAAGCAATGCTGCGGCAGTTGCGGCAATAGACAGAATTTTAGCAGGTTTCTTGCCGAGTGCAGATGAAAGCATCGTAATTTTTATATGAACATTCTCTTTTAAGGTAAAAGCAAGTGCAAACATAACTACACCGACAAACAGATAGGCGCTGTATTCATCAGTGATTAGGATAGATGAATGAAATAGCGATCTATACATTATATTTGTAAAAATCAACAATACAATTACCGATAATAAAAGAGCGGATAGATATGCCCCTATTTTCGAGAGAAATTCTATCCGCTTTATTATTCGGTTGATTATCTCATAAATTGCTCTACAACCGCCTTTTCTTTGCTGCTTGCCCCTGCAAGAAATTTATTAATTACCTTTTTGGCAGCATTATTCATAGCTGTCTTAAACCTGCTGGTTACTCCCGATATAACAATGCCATGATTTTTGATGATTATCAAAGCGTTTTTGTTATACGACTGGGATCTCTTCCATTGTGCTCTTTCTGTCTCTCTTGCCGCTCTCAGCATTGCATGCTTTTGAGATTTCGATAATGCGTTCCAGTAATCTAAATTGATTGTTACCATATTAAGCGGATAAGCGTAGTTAATCTTTTTGAAATGACTTAATACTTCCCAAAATTTTCCGTTTTTTGTAGATTCTGCTGATGTTAAAACGCCGTCAACCAGTCCTGTCCTCAATGCCGAGTAAAGATTTCCCCATGGCATCGAGACGGCGGATGCTCCAAGATATCTCAAAAATTCAGCTCCGTTTCTATCGTATGTTCGAATCTTTACATCTTTCAGATCGCCGACACTTTTTATCGGTTTTTTTGTAACAAGACCACTTGGCGGCCATGGCGCAGCATAAAGAAACTTCTGATTCCATTTCAGGGCTGCTTTTTTGTAGAGCGGCTTTGATAGTCTGTAAAGCCTTTTAGCTGCTCTGTAGGAGAGCACAAGTCTTGGAAGTGAGCTGATACCGAAAACATGTGCACTGCCCGACACCACACCCATCAAAATATCGGACATTGGTACTTGACCTTCTTTGACAACGCGCAAGAGCTCGGCGCCCTTGAATCCTAAGCTGCCTCCCGGATATACGGTTATTTTCACTGTGCCGTTTGAATATTTATCAACGAGTTTTGCAAAATGGATTGCTCCCAGCGTGTGTATACTCGTGGGTCCGTATATTGCATTGAGATTCATTTTTGTAACTTTGGCTGCTCTGGCATTATAACCTGCAAAACAGATTATTCCGGCAAGCAGTAAAATCGATAAAATTTTCTTCACTTTTGTCTCCTTAATAATTTTATTTTTTTCCATATCCTCCTCCACCCGGTGTTTCGATCCTCAGGATATCGCCCTCGTGCAGCTTTGTATTAAATTTGGAGGGCATTTCAAAAGTTTCCCCATTCATTATTATGATATTTTTGCCTTTACCCCCATTATCACCTCCTTTCAAGCCATACGGCACCCCCTTTCTTCTTTCAGATAAAACCGTTACCTCTGCATCAGAGGTAAGCTGCAGCTCTCTTATTAAACCGTTTCCTCCGCAAAATCTGCCTTTGCCGCCCGATACTTTTCTGATAGAATATTCTCTTACTATGAATGGATAATTGTATTCGAGTGCTTCAATCGGCGTGTTGAGTGTATTGGTCATATGAGAATGCACGGCACTTTCCCCGTTTCCCCCTGAAGAAGCACCCATTCCTCCTGCCAATGTCTCATAATATGTAAATGGATTTCCGGTCTTTTTATCGATACCTCCAATTGCAATATTATTCATTGTTCCTTGTGATGCGGCAGGTATTATATCGGGCAATGCTTTTGAAAGTGCTCCTAAAATTACATCAACTATTCTTTGAGATGTCTCTACATTGCCCCCTGCAACAGCTGCCGGAAAGGACGCATCCACAACACTGCCTTTTTGCGTTATCAATTCTATTGGCCTCAAACATCCTGCATTTGTAGGGATATTTTCCTTAACCAATGACCTGAAAACGTACAATACACATGATAGGGTAATTGCATAGACGGCGTTAATACTGCCTTCAACCTGATTGTCGGATTTTGAAAAATCTATTACGGCTCTGTCGCCTTTGATTATGATACCGACATTTATCTTAATATTTTCTCTGCCTGTACCGTCATCATCAAGATAATCCTCAAATTCATATTTACCGTCCGGTATGCTTTCTATCGTTTTACTCATGATTTTTTCAGAATATTCAATTAGACTTTTTGAATAAAAATCTACCGTATCAAGGCCGTATTTTTCTATTAGTTCTTCGGTTCGTTTTATACCTGTTATGTTGGCCATAATTTGTGCTGAAAAATCTCCCTCTCTTTCATAGGGCGTTCTGACATTGTTCAAGAAAAAGTTCATCAGCTTTTTATCCAATTTACCTTTCTCCATAAGTTTTAGAGGCGGTATAATGATACCCTCTTGAAAAATATTTACGGAAAGCGGCATAGAGCCCGCACTCATACCTCCTACATCCGAGTGGTGAGCTCTGTTTCCTGCGAAAAATACAGGTTTGTCGATACCATCAGCAAAAATGGGTGCAACAATCGTAATATCAGGCAGATGCGTCCCCCCTTTGAAAGGATCATTTAAGATAACCATATCCCCTTTTTCAAATTTAAAGTTCTTGATGGCTTCTTTTACGGAAAGCGGCATAGAGCCCAAATGAACAGGTATATGCGCAGCTTGTGCTATAATATCTCCGTTTTTGTCAAACACTGCACAGGAAAAATCGCGCCTTTCCTTTATGTTTGGTGAGAATGCGGTTCTATTCAGCGATACACCCATCTCTTCGGAAACAGAAGATAGTTTATTCTTAAAAACTTCAAGCAATATAGGGTTAACTTTCACTTTTTGCTCCATGCACATCTATAATCAGGTTTCCGAATTCATCTATTTTTGCAGAGCTGTCCGGCGGCAAAACAATAGTGGATGAATATTCTAAAATTACGGCAGGGCCTTTAATTATATTACCGCTTAAAAGTTTGTCGCGCAGGAGGATATCTGTAATAACCGGTTGTGAATCAAAAATAACCTTTTTCCTGCCGATAGTAGCTTTGGGATCAATATTTCCGGTTACAATCTTATTCTTTTCGAATACAGGCTTTTCAGGAATACCTCGTCCCCGCAACCGGATATTTACTATTTCAACCTCTTTTCTTTTGTTTGCATAGCCGTAATTTTTTTTATGTGACTGATGAAAACTATTTATATAGTTTTCATCAAAAGGAACCGTTATTTCATACGATTGCCCCGTATATCTCATATCGAGATATCTTTCTAAATGTATTTTATCATGTCTGATACTTTCTTTTGTCAGATCGTTGACAGCCTCTTTTTCCAATGGTTCAAAGATTTTTTTCAACATATTCGTATTTGTATCTTTTCCCTGCATCATTACAGTCAGCGAATAATCTTTGATTATATCTGCCATAAGCATTCCGATGGCAGATAATATACCCGGATTTTTAGGTACAAGTACGGTTGGTATGTGAAGAAGTCGTGCTAAAAATACGGCATGCATTCCTCCTGCACCGCCAAAAGAAAAGAGTATGAACTCTCTCGGATCAAATCCCTTTTCGACGGATATTACCCTTATGGCCTTTTCCATAGATGCATTTGCAACAGAGAGAACGCCCTCCGCAAGCTCCAATGCCGAAAGTCCGACTTTTTTTGCCATTTCTTCAAAATAATAATCAAGTTTGTCTGTGCCGAGCTGCATATTGCCGCCCAAAAAGTAATCAGGAACAAGACGACCCAGAAAGAGATTCGCGTCCGTAACAGTTATCCTTTCGCCTTTTCCGTAACAGATAGGTCCCGGATCCGCTCCGGCGCTTTCCGGCCCTACGCATAATGATTCACCCAAATCACGGTAGGCAATGGAGCCTCCGCCGGCACCAACGGTATGTATGTCTATCATTGGTACTTTAACCGGCAATTCGGATATCTTAGATTCAAAGCTTAAAGGCAGATTGCCGTCAATCAGGCATACATCCGTAGATGTGCCGCCCATGTCGAATGTAATAAGTTTATTGTAACCTGCCGTTTTACCAAGTTCATAGGCGCCGACAGCGCCGCCCGCCGGACCTGAGATAATAGTTCTTACGGACTCATTCATTGCTACATCGGCAGAAATGCTTCCGCCGTTTGACTGCATAATTCTCAATTCATTATTTCCGATATCGTCAATGATACATTTTATATATTTTTTCATTTTTGGTGAGACATATGCGTTGATTATGGTTGTTGATGTACGCTCATATTCCCTGAATTCGGCAACTATTTTATGCGACAGAGAAACCGGTATCTGTAGTTTTTCAAGAGTTTCCTGAACTGCCAATTCATGTTTTGGGTTTAGGTAAGAAAATAAAAAACATACGGCTATAGATTCAATCTGCTCCTTTTCCAAATTCCTTAGAATATCATTCAGAGAAGATTCATCTATCTCATCGATAATTTCACCTTCAAAATTAACCCTGCATTTAACGCCGAATCTCAATTTATCCGGTACCAGAACAGGCTCTTTTTTATATGACAAGTTATACAGCTCGCTTCTGTTTTGTCTGCCGATTTCGATAATGTCTTCAAAACCTTTGTTTGTAATTAGTGCACATTTCGCACCTTTCCTCTCTAAAATAGCATTGGTTGCTACTGTAGAGCCATGAATTATTTTAAATTCTTTGGAGCTCACGATATGCTTTAAGCCTTTTAACACGGAATCTGCCGGATTTGACGGAGAAGATAATCTCTTATGCACTCCCCATTTGCCGTTTGACTTATATATAAAATCGGTGAATGTTCCACCGGTATCTACTCCGATTATCTCCATTTTTCTTTGCCTGTACGATCTTTAATCATGCTGAATCCTTGTTGCTGAATTTGTTAAACTATCTATAGAGAAATAACTATT
>CAZPBP010000038.1:0-9434 GCA_964584845.1 uncultured Hippea sp. | reverse complement strand
CACTGATTTTTATCAGTCCTTTCAACTTTTACCAGCTTTGGGCATTTATTTCTCCCGGCCTAAAAAAACTCGAGAAACGCTTTGTGATTCCTTTCGTTCTCTCCTCTTCCATCCTGTTTGTTGCGGGTGCCGCATTCGCATATTTCGCAGTTTTCCCTATTGCATTCCGTTTTCTCATCAGTTACGGGGGCTCATCGCTTACCGCGCTTCCATCTATCAAAGCGTATCTGTCGCTTGTAATGAAGCTGATCTTAGGATTTGGATTGGTTTTTGAACTGCCTGTTGCAACATTTTTTCTTGCAATTTTTGGAATAGTAGATCATAAATTTATGATAAAAAATTTCGCATATGCCGTTCTTATAATATTTGTTATTGCGGCTGTTCTAACTCCTCCTGATGTTTTTTCACAGTTTTTGATGGCTGTCCCTCTTATCATTTTATACTTAATAAGTATAGTAATAGCAAAGTTTGCAAGCAAAAAAAAGCCCGAAGAAAAAGAAAATGATACTTGATGCCGTTTTTATTTTTATCTTTGGACTTATTGTAGGAAGTTTTCTAAATGTTATTATATACAGGACGCCAAAACATGAGTCGATTATTATACCTGCATCACATTGCACGGTATGCGGAAGTATCATAAAATGGTACGATAATATCCCCGTCATAAGTTTTTTGCTGCTTCGCGGCAGATGTAGAAAGTGCGGCGAAACCATCTCTGCGATCTATCCTGCCGTTGAAATAGTCACCGCTTTGATTTTTCTGCTTTTCTATCTTAAATTTTCATTAACACTACCGTTGCTGAAATATATTCTGTTCGCAGCATTCTTGACAGCGCTTTCCGCAATTGATTTTTTTCACTATATTCTGCCGGATTTTCTTACATATCCCTTAATGATGATCGGCTTATTCTTTACATTTTTTTTGCCTCCCTATACGGTTTGGGCGCTGGTCTCTGCCGCAGCAGCTTCACTTTTTCTGTTTATGTTGGGACTAATCGTAGGAAAATCGGTTGGAAAAGAAGCATTGGGATTTGGTGATGTAAAACTAATTTTCGCCATATCGATTTTTTTGGGAATCAAAGGAGCGATCTTTACTCTCTTTTTTGGATCAATATTTGGAATTGCAGCTGCTATTTTTATTTTTAGAAAAAAGAGAATACCTTTTGGTCCGTTTCTCTCTCTGGCGGCCATCTGTTATCCATTTTTTGGTCAGTCACTTTTTAACTTTTTACTGAGGCCATTATAAAAGTACTGCAATGGAGTTAATCGACAGATATCTATATAAAGGTTATCTCTTTCCTTTTCTTCTAAGTCTGCTTGCCATATCAACGATTCTTGTTCTTGGAAATTTTGCAAAATATTTTTCTGTAATATTTGCACCCGGCGCCGATCCGGTCAGCATACTTAAACTGACTGGATATATTACAATTTTTACACTTTTTTATGCGGTTCCAATGTCTCATTTAACCGGAATGTTTCTGCTATTTTCATACTTGGCAGCCAATAATGAATTTATCGTCATGAGAACAAGCGGTATAACATTTACCAGAATTATAAAACCGGTTCTCGTTATATCAGTCGTTATTTTCATAATCGAGTTTATAATAAATTTTTACGCTCTTCCTTACAGTAAAAGTAAATACAAAGCAACATTGTTTGATATAACCAAGACAACAATTGCAGAATCTATTAAAGAAAAAATATTTTACAACAGAATACCCAATCTTATTATTTATGCAGATTATATTGATAGTAAAGGAGCATTAAGAAATCTTTTTGTAGAAAAAAAAAATAAGAAGACGAAATCAATAATTTTTGCCGGTCACGGCAGACTGTTTTCACTAAAAAACTCACTGTTCTTTAAGATATATAGCGGAACTATTTTTAATCCGGATAAAGAAATTCTTGAGGATTTCTCATCCATGAATCTAAAAATAGAAAATTTTAAGCCTTTCCTGCAGACAGACATTGCCGCAAATCCAAGCTATATGAATCTTGGTGAACTTATCAAATATCGTACAACATCAAACAAAGAGAGACTTCATTTCAAAATTTTTATAAATAAACATATCGCATCCATATTATCAATTTTTATTTTTAGTATAATTGGAATGTGCCTCGGAATTCATCTGCCCCGCTCAGGAAAATCGGGAGCATATGGTATAAGCCTGCTTCTTTTTGTCATCTATTACATTATCCTGATATTTTCGGGAAAGGCCGCAAACTCGTTCGGAATCGCTCAGCTTATGTGGCTTCCGGATCTTATTTTTCTGATTATTGCAATAGTGCTTGCTAAAATTACATTTGAAGAAGTTTCTTTAGAATTTTTCCGAAAAAGACCATGGAAAGTCCGAAAAAGATAGCCGCAAACAAGACAAGCTGAAATAGTTTATCAATAAACAGCGCCGGATAAGAATGATGAGTAAAAACGATCAAAATAGTTATAATCATAACAAAAAGCAGCATTCTGATAATCGGCAGTTTCAGCCTTACTCCGCGCTTATCCAATTCTTTAATCAGCATAATAAGATTAACCGTTGCACCTATGCTTGTACCTGCAGCAATACCTACATAGCCAAATCCGATTGATAAAATGATTGCAAAAATTATTGTCAGAACAACGCCGATTATGCTCAGTCTGCTTGGGGTTTTCGTATCGCCTTCCGCATAAAACAGCGGAGTAATTATTCGTATAATGGAATATGCAAAGAGACTGGGGGCATAAAAAATTAGCGCATAATAAACCTTTTGGGTATCTATGACGCTGAATGCCCCTCTTTCAAAAATGATCCCCGTTATGAGTTTTCCCGCTATCACAATAAAAAATGAAATGAGAAAAAACAGCACGATAAACTTAGGCAACATGTCCCGGGCTGATTCCCTTACAACTTCACCGGATTTTGAAGACAGATGCGGAATTAGGATCGTAGAGAAACTGATAGCTATAAGAGCAAACGGAAGCTGAGTGATTCTATTGGCATAAAACAGCGTTGAGATGGCCCCCTGCTTCAAAAAGCTTGCTATAATTGTGTCGGCCCAAGTTGAGATCTGCATAGCTCCTGTTGCTGCAAGTGCCGGAATCATTCTTTTACCTATAAGTTTGAGGTTATCGTTAATCTTGAAGCTCAATAATAGAGGTATACGATAAAATAGTGCTGCGGCTAAATGCATCGCAAGCTGAATTATTCCTCCGGCTATTATTCCCCAGCACAAAACGATGATCTGTAAATGAAAAATATATGCTGTCAATGCTGCCGTGATAATGGCAGCATTGAGCATTATAGGGCTTGCCGCAGGAATCAAAAACCGTTTTTTAGCATTAAGCGATGCGGCTATCAATACCGAAAAGCCGATAAAAAACAGATACGGAAAGCTGATTCGTATCATATCGAACGCAATTTTTGATCTTGCATAATCACCTAAAATGCCCGGCGCCAGAACCGAAATTACAGTCCCGGGAAACATGGCTCCGGCAGCAGAAATCAACAACAGAAGCAAAATTCCTATACTGTTAAGCGATTTCACAATTGATTCAAATTCTTTTTTGTCGGCTTTAGCGAGAATCGGTACAACAGACTGGGAAAGGGTGCCCTCTCCAAATAAGCGCCTTAAAATATTCGGCGCTCGAAGAGCAATAAAAAATAGATCGGTCATGCCGGTAGAACCAAAAATTGAGGCAATTATAAGATCTCTAAAAAATCCGGCTATTCTGCTTATTAACGTAGGTACCGTTACTATGATGAACTGCTTGCTTAGTGACGGCAATTCAGAAATCTCTACCGATTCTTCGACATCCTTACAAGATAATCATCTTTGATGCCCGCCTCGCTGAATGCCGCCGCTCTCAGCTTGCAGCTGTCGCAATATCCGCACGGAATGGGATCTCCATTATAACATGAATAGCTGTATGAGTAGTCCGCTTCATTTTTTTTGCCAAGCAGTATTATTTCCTTTTTTGATAGATGTATCAATGGCGCCAAAATTTTTATCTTATGTCCGATGCTGCCGGTTTTTGTACCGAGATTAATACTTTTTTCCATAGATGCTATAAAATTTGTCCTGCAATCGGGATAACCGCTGTAATCAAGCTGATTCCATCCGCCTATTATCGTTTTTATCCCCTCTTTTTCAGCCAAAGCCGCCGCAACAGAGAGAAAAATCCCATTTCTAAACGGTACATAGGTTATTGGAATTTGTTCCCCTATGCGATTCACAGGAATATTGGGAATGTCTATAGAAAGATCAGTCAGCGCAGACCCGCCTATCTGCGAAAGATCAATCTTAAAAATTATCTGTGAAACCGTGCTGATATCCGATTCATTCAAAACCCTTTTCGACATCTCTATTTCAAGAGAGTGCCGCTGACCATAATCAAAAGTTAATGCAGTTATGCCGTCAAACCGCTTCCTTATACAGTATAACAGAGTTGTTGAATCAAGACCTCCGGAGAAAAGCAACAATGCATTCATAGTTTCTATTCTACACAAAATCACAATTTCAGCAACCTTGTCAGATGTTTATTATGCAGTAGTCTCAGCATCGTTCGTAAATTAACGAAGGTATCCATAAATAACTGCGAAGAAATAATATTATATTGACATATTGAGTAAGATAGACTAAAAGATAAAGACTTATGAAAGAAAAAATAGCAAAAATCAATATGGATAAGATTCATGATGAGTTTTCGGAAACATTGTCTGTCTATTTCAAACGCATCAAGGAGATTGATCTAATATCGAGAGATAAAGAAATAGAGTTGGGCAAAAAAATACAACAGGGGGATAACGACGCACTTAAAAAATTAGTAGAAGCAAATCTTCGTTTTGTCGTAACTATTGCACTTAAATATAAAAGATTTGGTCTGCCGCTGGTTGATTTAATAAGTGAAGGCAACATAGGACTTATTCAGGCAGCAAGACGTTTTGACCCGAACAAAAATGTCAAATTTATAAGCTATGCGGTATGGTGGATAAGACAATCAATCCTCCAGGCATTAGCAGAAAAAGGATTTTCAACAAAGATTCCGCCTAAACAGATTACAAAGTTAAGAAAAATCAATATGGAACGATCATCTTTTTTAAAAGAACATGGCAGAAACGCATCAACGGAAGAACTTCAGGATTCTACAGGATTTTCCAAAAAAGATATCGGGATGCTGACTAATATTCAAAAATATGCATATTCTCTGGATGATAAAATTACACCAACATCCGACGATAAATTTATAGACTTCATCAAAAGTGATCTAAAATCCGCTGAGGATCAGGCAATCATGAAATCGGCAATCTCCAGTATGACAAAATCAATTAAACTTCTTCCTGAAAGAAGCCGGATGATTTTGACGAGAAGATATGGACTTGACGGCAAAAATCCTGCCACGTTAAGAGAAATAGGAGAAAATCTAAAAATCAGCAAAGAACGCGTCAGACAGATTGAAAACGAAGCCATTAACAAGCTGAAAAATATGATGTCTCTAAATGACAAAGAAATATTATAAGATACTTGAAATTCCTGATAATTCATCAAAAAGCGAAATTCGTAGTGCATACATACGGCTTGCCAAAAGATATCACCCTGATGTCGGCGGTGATATAGAAAAGTTTTTAATTATGCAAAATGCCTACAACAATATTATTAAAAACCCAACCAAAAGGGGAGCAGATAAAGATAAAAAAATGGAAGTTGCCGCGGCACATAGCTTGTATAAACGGAAAATGTACACCAGAAGCGGCGCCATTCTCAGAAATTATCTGCTGAATAATAAAAATGATATAGCTGCCAATTTATTATATGCAAAAATAATGAAAGAATTCGGCAAGCTTCATGATGCCGAGAAGCATTTCAAAAAGGTTATAGATGAAGAACCTTTCAACATCAACGCACTGCTGGAACTTGCCTCTATTTATAAAAATATAGGCCTTAATGGCCGCGCAACGGCTATGTTGCAAAAAGCAGTCAAATGGGATGAAAATAACAAAAAGGCATTAAAAATGCTTGAGGAATTAAACGAGCGTCAAACTATTTCTCTAAAGACGTTTTTCCGCAAGAACAAGAAAAGAAAGGCATAGGTTGCATATAAAAAATATTTTCCATCTGCTCAAAACTCTGATGGTACAATATGGATCTGTAAAAAAAATCGCTCTCGGGTTTGCAACCGGAGTTTTCATATCTATTACACCTACCTTTGGATTTCATATGATTTTAGCAGCCATATTTTCAACGATTTTCAAAATCAACAGAGCATCCGCCATTTTAGGAACATGGTTCAACAACCCCTTAACTACACCTATAATTTATTACATAGACTACAGAATAGGTGCTTATATTGTTGATATCAACGGTGCTGCATTTTCATTAAAACCTTTTACTATGGAGCATTATCTTTCGCTTAGTTCGGCTATCCTTATTCCTATCTCCATTGGAAGCATTGTACTGGGTGTTCCCGTAGCAGTTATCTGTTACCTGATTATAAAATTTTTTCTAAAAAAACACTTCGATAAGTTGATGGACGTTTAAAAAGAGATCAATCGTTTAATACAAAACCCCAGTTTATTCCTCTGATAACATAGTGTATCATAGACAGAATGGTCAGCAAAGCTGTGATGAAAAACAATGTCATCAAGCCGGGAAACTGATATTTTATCCTAACAAGTGCAGCTACTATCGTTAATATCTGGAAAAATGTGTTAAGCTTGCTTATATGAGACGGCGTTAGTTTTTTCCACGAAGATTCATCTATCGGAATTCCCTTGATAAAACGTATAATGGCGATTAATGTTATACCTGTTATAAGTATACCATCTCTGAGAATTACAATAAGTGCTATCCATATAGGCACACTGCCGCGCATATAAAGTGCAAGAAAAAGAGAATCGATCAAAAATTTATCGGCTAAGGGATCAAGCAGTTGACCTACAACTGTTCTTTGATTAAGCATTCTTGCAAGCATTCCATCAAGCATATCACTAGCGGCTGCAATTGACATCAAAATAAAAAACAGATAAAAATTGTTGTGAGATAGCGCTATCAGAATGAATGGCGCTAAAACAATTCTAACCGATGTGACTATATTTGGGATCATAAATTAAAGATTTAAATATTCTTTTCCATCTGACACTAAACGGGTCTCCATTTCTGTCGGAAAAATATATAAATAAGGCCTTACCTACCAGATTTTTTTCAGGTACATATCCCCAAAATCTGCTGTCATAAGATTCATCTCTATTATCTCCCATAACAAAATAGTTCTTTTTTGGAACAATTATCGGACCCCAATTATCCCGTGAACCAAAACGGCCGGCAGGCATGTTGGGAGGATCTATCTGATCATCAGTATGTTGAACAAACGGTTCATTAACCGGCTTTCCGTTACGATATAACCTTTTATTTATCATTTGAAGCGTATCACCCGGAACTCCGATAATCCTTTTGATAAAATAGATTGACGGATTAACAGGATATCTAAATACCACAATATCGTCATGTTTCGGTTCTCCGATAGGTATTATTTTTACATGAATAATCGGCAGCTTTATTCCATAAGCAAATTTTTCTACAAAAAGATGGTCGCCGATCAACAACGTCGGTATCATAGAGCCGGAAGGAATTTTGAACGCTTCCACAACGAATGTTCTTAAAAACAAAGCTATGATAAGTGCCCAAATGATTGATTTGATATTGCTAATCCATTTTTCCTTAGTCGTTTTTTTCATTTTATCTCCTTAATAATGTAATAAACGCTTCGGTCGGTATCAAAACTTTTCCAAGTTTTTTCATTCGTTTTTTGCCTTCTTTCTGTTTCTCGAGTAGTTTTCTTTTGCGCGTTATATCGCCTCCATAACATTTCGATGTCACATTTTTCCTTAAGGGAGCTATGCGCTCCTTGGCAATAATTTTACCGCCTATCGCCGCCTGAATCGATACCTCAAAAAGCTGCCTGGGAATTAAGGCTCTCAACTTTTCCAGTATTTCACGACCGCTGCCGTAAACTTTTTGTCTTACCGAAACAAAAGACAGAGAATCTGTTTTGTTTCCATTTATAAGTATATCAACTTTTACCAAATCGCTCTGCTGCTCTTCGTACTGCTCGTAATCGAAACTTGCCATGCCTTTTGATAATGATTTCAAGTTATCATAAAAATCGGTAATTATTTCGGAAAGAGGCACAGTATAAACAAGTTTTGCATGCCTTTCGGTTATATATTCAATTTCTTTTTGTATACCTCTTCGTTCATCGAGCAGTTTCATTATATTGCCTATGAAGCTGGAAGGCACAAGAATTGTGATTTTGACAATTGGTTCCTTTATAAATTTTATTCTGGATCGGTCATCAAAATCGTTGGGACTTACAGCATAACTTTCCGATTCATCAGTATAATAGATATGATATGCGACAGTTGGAGATGTAACAACTATTGGTATGCCATGCTCTCTTTCGATTCGTTCTTTTGAAATATCAAGATGAAGCATGCCCAGAAATCCGCAACGAAAACCAAAGCCAAGACTGTTTGATGTTTCAGGCTCATAACTGATTGCCGCATCGTTTAGTTTTAGTTTTTTAATCGCTTCCTTAAGCTTATCATAATTTTCGGGATTCTCCGGATAGATTCCGGCAAAAACGATCGGTTTTGCCTCTGAATATCCTACTATCTTTTTTTTTGTGCGATTATTGCAGCGTGTAAGCGTATCTCCCACTCTTGCAAGAGAAATATCCTTTATACCGCTTGCAATGTATCCTACCATTCCGGTGGAAAGTTCACCGACGGAAACCGGTTTAGGCTTAAAAACTCCTACCTCTGTTGCTGTCAGTTCTGTTGTGGTGCCCATCAACAAAAGCTTATCTTCCGATTTAATGCTTCCATCTACAACCCTTGTAACCATAACTACGCCTTTGTAATTATCGTACCAGGAATCAACAACAAGTGCTTTCAAGGGAGCTGTCTTATCACCGGAAGGCGGAGGAATCTGCTTTATGATTGATTCTATTATTCGACCGACACCCTTTCCGGTTTTCGCCGAAATCTCTATTGCTTCGGCTGCATCTATTCCGATCATGGAGCGTATCTGCTCCTTGCATTCTTCGACATCTGCACTTTGAAGATCTATCTTGTTTATCACCGGTATCATTTTGCATCCTGCTTCAATCGCCATATACGCATTTGCAATTGTTTGGGCCTGCACTCCCTGCGTTGCATCAACTACAAGAAGAACTCCCTCACTCGCCCTCAGCGCTCTGGATACTTCATAAGAAAAATCTACATGCCCGGGTGTATCAATCATATTGAGGTAATAATTTTCATTATTGTATAGATATCTCATTAAAACCGTTTGTGATTTTATGGTTATTCCGCGCTCTCTTTCAAGTTCCATGCTGTCAAGAAGCTGCTCTTTCATATCACGCTTTCCTACAGTTCCGGTAAGCTCAATAAGTCTGTC
>CAZPBP010000037.1:0-9455 GCA_964584845.1 uncultured Hippea sp. | reverse complement strand
TGAAACGACCGAAGCAGTCTCAGTTTCTTCAGTGTATCATAGGCATCCTGCCTGTGCCGAAGAGAGATTGCCGCGCTCCGCTCGCAATGAAGGAAGGGAAAAGAGAATGTTGAGTAATGTATGGAGAGTTTCTATGATTTTTCCACACTTAACCCGGAAGAGCCATAAATTTAAACATAAGGAGGAGAATATGAGTATCAAAACGATAAATTTTAAAATCGAAGGGATGCATTGTGATGAATGTATGGAAAATGTTTCAGGAAAATTGAAAAAGATAGATGGAATAACTAATATATCGATCGATAGCTGGAAAAACGGCAACGTAAAGCTGCGAGTCGTAAAGAGCATTCTTCAGACAGATATCGAAGAGGCAGTGAGAAAAACCGGATATAGTATCTCAGGTTCGATTACCGAATCCGATAAAAAATTCGGTTCTATAGACAGATTTGATCTTATTATCTTAGGCGGCGGTTCAGCTGCATTTGCAGCCGCAATAAAGGCAAGCGAATTAGGCAAAAGAATTTTGATGATAAATGACGGTTTGCCTATCGGCGGAACATGCGTAAATGTAGGATGTGTGCCTTCTAAAACACTAATCAGAACGGCGGAAGCTTTTTACCTCTCAAATCATCCCAACTTTTCCGGAATCAAACATGGTGAAAATAAAATTAATTTTAAGGAAGTGATAAATCAAAAAAGAGAATTGGTAAATGATCTGCGTCGGAAAAAATATATTGATGTTGTTAATGATGATCAAAACATAACTATTTTAGAAGGACATGCAAAGCTTATCGGTAAAAATGAGGTCTTGGTAAATGACAAAACAAAAACTGCCGGGACAATTTTAATCGCTACCGGATCTGCCGCTTTCGTTCCTGATATTCCGGGATTAGAGGATTCCGGCTATTATATAAATGATACTCTTTATGAGCTTGAGGAGCTTCCCGAACATTTAATAATTATAGGCGGAAGATATATTGCTTTGGAAAATGCTCAGCTTTTTGCGCGACTTGGCTCAAAGGTTACGGTTCTCCAGAGATCAGTCCGTATCCTGCCTACGGAAATGCCTGATATATCGGAAAATCTCTCCGGTTATTTAAAAGAAGAAGGAGTAGATATTAAAACAGGTGTCAAAATTCATTCTGTTGCAAAAAATAACGGCAAAGTGTTGCTAAAGATAAGCGTAAAAGAGAATGAAGAAACTGTCAACGGCACTCATTTGCTTGTTGCAGCCGGGAGAAGGGGCAATACAAAAAATCTGTGGAACGAAAAACTGAGAATTCAAACTCACGACAACGGCTTCATTAAAACCGATGAATATCAGCGTACATCAATTCCGAATATCTATGCAGCAGGTGATGTTACAGGGGAATATCTTTTTGTTTATACCGCTGCTTATGCAGGTGCTCTATCTGTTGAAAACGCATTTACCGAGATCAAATCGGAAAAGGACTATGTTGTTTTGCCCTGGGTCATTTTCACCGATCCTCAAGTAGCAGGAGTTGGTATGGATGAGAATCAGGCTAAAGCGGCAGGAATTGATTATGATGTGTCTATTCTTCCGGTTAAAGCTATTCCACGGGCGCTTGCGGCAAGAAACATAAAAGGGTTTATCAAACTCATAAGAGATAAAGAAACCGATAAGCTTATCGGTGCACGTATTCTTGCCTCGGAAGGTTCCGAACTTTTAATGGAAATAGCTCTTGCAATTAAGTATGGCATAACAATCCAAGAGATAAAGAAAATGTTTCATCCTTATTTAACGCTGTCGGAAGGAATAAAACTTGCCGCAATAGGATTTTCCAAAGATGTAAATAAACTATCCTGCTGTGCGGTGTAATAATTTGAGACCACTGTACAGCGGTCTCAAAATGGAGATGTCCTTAAATATTTTTCTTATTTTTCTCTTCCACGGATTTAACTAATTTTTCCGCTATCGGACTAAATATTGTATCCTTATCGGTTGCCGAAATCGGCTTGCCGTTATCTCCTCCTTCTCTTATTGACAGGTTGATCGGTATTTCTCCCAATAGAGGGATATCGAATTTTTTTGATAGATTTTTTCCGCCGTTACTTGCAAATATATCACTTCTTTCGCCGCAGTGGGGACACAAAAAATAGCTCATATTTTCAATAACACCGGCTATGGGAACATTCAGCGACTTGAACATATCTATCGCTTTTATTGCATCACCCATCGCCACCTCTTGAGGTGTTGTAACAATAATGGAAGCTGAAATAGGCACCGACTGAGCTAATGTTAGTTGAGCATCGCCTGTTCCGGGAGGCAGATCGACAATCAGGAAATCAAGTTTTCCCCATTCTACATCACTTAAAAGCTGCTGTATTGCCCGATGAATGAGAGAGCCTCTCCATATGATCGCTTTACCCTGCGGAACCATATTGCCTATTGAAACAACTTTGAGATTGTAAACCTCTATCGGTACAATTTTTTTATCCTCATTTACGGTAATCGGATGACCCTCAATTCCCATCATTGTGGGTATGTTGGGCCCGTAAATGTCTGCATCAAGAAGACCTACGTCATATTTTTTTGCCAGTGAAATAGCAATATTTGAGCTTACCGTAGATTTTCCCACTCCACCTTTGCCGCTGGTAGTTGCAATTATATATTTTATATTCGGTGTAAGGTTTTTGTTTTGAACTTCACCTGTTTCGGATGTTTTGTGAACGGTAAATTTTAAATCCACATCAATTATTCCGGCAACAGATTTTGCCGCACTCGAAATACTTTTTTTTAATGTTTCTACGATCTGGTTGTTGTCCGTTGTAATCTCGGCATCTATTGCGGCTATACCCGACCTTACCTCGACATTTTTAATAATACCGAATGAGACTACATCTCTTGAGAATCCCGGATAGAGTACTCCTTTTAACGCATTCAACACTTTATCTTTCATGAACATTTCTCCTTATAATTTTCTAAGAACTTAGGTCAACTCAATCGTTTTTCAATAGAATGATTATATGCTTTGATAATATCTGCTTCGGGCTGTTATTTGGCTGCTTGAGACTTAAAAAATGAGCTTTGTCCTAAAATGGCGGTTCTTACTCTGTCCAGTGTTTCATTAGCCTTAATACTCGCATCTTTTGTCCCATCACGCAATATATCCAATATCTCATTTTTCCCTATTTTCATTCGTTTTGCTCTGTATTCGGCAAGCGTATTATTCAGATTTGATATCAATATCTTTTTGCACCCGACGCATCCAATATCGGCAGCTTTACATGCTGTGGCAATTTCGCCCGTTTTATTTTTGTCTGTAAAAATTCTATGAAGTGCAAAAATAGGACAAATTTCGGGTCGTCCGGGATCATCTCTCCTTTTTCTTTGCGGGTCGGTATAACTTTTCTTAATCTTTTTTTCAGTTATTTCTTCGCTGTCTGATAAGTAGATGGCATTATTGTATGATTTGCTCATTTTGCGGCCGTCGGTTCCTAAAATTTTTGAAACAGGCGCAAGCAGCGGTTTCGGTTCTTTTAGGATTTTTTTATTAAACAGATGATTGAATCTTCGTGAAATCCATCTTGCTATTTCCAGATGAGGCAACTGGTCTGCTCCCACCGGTACATAAGATGCATCATAAAGAAGTATATCGCTTGACATAAGAACCGGATAGCCCAGAAAACCAAACGTATTTATGCTGTTGTCTTTGAGATTTTCAATCTGTTCTTTATATGTAGGGTTTCTCAAAAGCCATCCGAGAGGAGTTATCATAGAGAGCAGCAATGTAAGTTCGGAATGAGCCGGAATCTCCGATTGAATAAAAATGGTTGATTTGGCCGGATCCAGTCCAAAAGTCAGCCAGTCTCTAACCATTTCAATTGTATTTTCCTGAATTTCGCTTATTTTCGATAATCCTGTAGTTAATGCATGAAGGTCTGCTATAAAAAAATAACAGTTATATCCTTCAGATACAAGTCTTGTCCAATTTGAAACCGCTCCGTAAAGATTTCCCAAATGAAGCTTGCCGGTGGGTCTCATACCGCTTAAAACATTTTCCATATTTTTTTATCCTGTTAAAATTTGCGTTATTGAATACACTATTGGGAAAATGATTCCGTTCAGTACTCCGCTGAACAGAAGGATCATTATGATTATCAATCCGTATGGTTCTATTTTCATAAGAGCAATTTTCTGTTCTATTGGAAGAAGTTCTTCGAGTATGTGTCCTCCGTCCAGAGGTGGTATTGGAATAAGATTAAAAACCATCAAAACCACATTTATGACTATGCTGTAGTAGAGCATAGAACTTAACGGAGCTGCCAGAAAAAGCGGCAGAATTCCAACGAATTTCAAGATTATTGCTGAAGCAACGGCAAGAACAAGGTTCATAGCTACTCCGGCTACCGATACTATCAACAAAGCATTTTTTCGTCTCAGATATGATGGATTTATGGGAACCGGTTTCGCCCACCCGAAAAGAACCGGAGACCCAAAAAATATCAGAGCAACCGGAATAAGAATGGTGCCTACAGGATCTATATGCGGCAAAGGGTTGAAGGTTAATCTGCCGGACAGCTTTGCGGTGGGATCACCCAATTTATATGCAGCATAACCATGTGCGACTTCATGACTGATTACGGCAATGAGTATAGGTATAGCCGATACTACTATAGTTTGCAAAATATGATAAAGATTCATTCTGTTTAAAAGTTGATAAAGATTGAATTTATTATATCGCCGGCCATTTTATCAGCCGCTTTTCGTATCGCTTCGAGCTTATTGTCATTTACCTCAGATGGCAATCCGCTTGCGTCATAGTCCTCAAATTCTATCATATTATCTCCTTTTCTTATAACCTTTCCGTTCGAGATCAGCTTGAATGATACTGTTAAAAGTAATCTGTCTCTTGTCGTTCTGCCGTTCTTGTCAAAGGCTATGTGTGTTGTTCTTATTGCATCAATAGTTCCGCTAAGAATAGATTCCGCCATATTCCTGTTTTGAAGCGCAATCCTCTTATTTGAAATAAGTCTGCTGTTTATTAGTTGGGTCATAATTTTTCCGGCATCCGGCTCTGCGGTTCGATTTACAAAGGTTTGGACCCAAACGGTTTTAACGGGAGGAGTGTTGACTTCGGATAGAAAAGAATATCCGCAGCCGCCCAAACTTATAAATAAAACAAGCAAAAAATAAGACTTTTTCATATTACCACATTCACAATTCTATTTTTAATGACTATTACCTTTTTGATTGCTCTATCTGCTATAAATTTTACAACTTTTGGCGATGCAAGAGCCAGTTTTTCCAACTCTCTGTTGTCGGTTTCCGGATCTATAGATATCTGATCCCTTAATTTTCCATTGACTGTGACCGCAACGTTGAACTTGTTTACAAATATCTGCTGTTTATTGTATTTAGGCCATTCGGTTTTTGAAACAAACGGTTTGCCGCCGAAGTTTTCCCATATTTCTTCGGCAAAATGAGGTGCAATAGGCGTCAGCATCCTGATCAGGCTTGATGCTGCAACCCCTGCCACCATCCTGTCTTGTTCGCAGGCGATTTCAAACTTACTAAAACTGCTTGTTAATTCCATAAGTTTACTTATGACAGTATTGAAGTGATAGTTTTCCATATCACCGGTTATTTTTTTTATTGTATTGTTGAACAGCGAGAGAAAACTTTTTGTGCTGTTTGATAAATTTGAGAGGTCTATATCTTTGCCCGTTTCCTGCAGTGACAGCTGCTTTGAAAGAGGTATTAAGAGATTCCATACTCTTCCTAAAAAACGATATGCTCCCGCAACTCCGGCATCACTCCAATTGAGTTCTTTTTCCGGGGGTGCCGCAAAAAGCGAAAAAAGTCTGGCGGTGTCGGCACCATAACGGCTGATTAGTTTATCGGGATTTACGACATTGCCTTTTGATTTGCTCATTTTTGCTCCATCTTTGATAACCATTCCCTGTGTTAGAAGTCTTGCAAACGGTTCATCGCAGTTTATATATCCCAGATCTCTAAGAACTTTTGTAAAGTAGCGCGCATAAAGCAGATGCATAACGGCATGTTCGACGCCTCCGATATACTGATCGACCGGCATCCATTTCTCCGCTTCCGCTTTATTGAACGGTGCATTCTCTCGTGGAGATATATAGCGTAGAAAGTACCATGAAGATTCGACAAATGTATCAAATGTATCCGTTTCGCGTCTTGCAGATCTGCCGCATTTCGGACAAGCGGTATTTACAAACGAACTGTCATTTTTTAGAGGAGAACCTCCTTCTCCCGAAATTCTCATATTATCCGGAAGAACTACCGGCAATTCCTTCTCCGGTACCGGTACAATGCCGCATTGTCTGCAATAGATGATAGGTATCGGAGCTCCCCAATACCGCTGTCGTGAGACATTCCAATCTCTGAGCCGATATTGAGCAGTTATCCTGCCAAGTGCATGCTTCTCTAAAAATTGTGTTATTTTATCATTTGCGTCCACATTGCCGAGTCCGCTGAACGGTCCTGAATCAACTAATGTTCCTTTATCGGTATAAGCGATATCTTTAGAAATTTCGTGATCCGGCAATATAACATATTTTATCGGTATATCATATTTTTTTGCAAAATCATAATCTCTTTGATCGTGCGCAGGAACTCCCATAACTACACCGGTGCCGTAATCGGTTACTACAAAATTAGCTGTGTATAGAGGTACCTTCTGTCCGTTTACCGGATTCACCAGTTGTATCCCCGTAAAAACACCCTCTTTTTCACGCTTTGCAAGCTCGGCTTCGCCGGTTGTTCCCGTGCGGTTTTTTTCTATAAATTTTTTTATCTCTTTTTCCTGCGGACTTCCGGCTATCAGTTCAGGCAGATCGGAATGCAATGGAGCGATAGATACAAATGTAACACCAAACAGTGTGTCGGGTCTTGTTGTAAAAACGCTCAGAAATCTTTCCGTTCCCTCTATTCTGAAATCTACCATACTGCCGTAGCTTTTTCCTATCCAATGCCTTTGCATCGTCAGAACCTTTTCAGGCCATCCATTTTCTATCTGTTTCATATCATCAAGCAGTTCGTCGGCATAATCGGTGATTCTGAAAAACCATTGTGAGAAACGTTTTTTCTCTACCTTGTCTCCGCATCTCCAGCAGCATCCGTCCTCTACCTGTTCATTGGCAAGAACAGTTTGACATTTATTGCAGAAGTTCGCCGCAGCATCTTTTCTGTACACCATGTCTTTTTTGTACATTTCGATAAAGATTTTCTGTTCCCACCTATAATATTCGGGAAGACAAGTGATGATTTCACGGCTCCAGTCATAAGAAAAGCCTAATGTTTTGAGCTCTTTTTCCATATAACTAATATTTTCAAGTGTCCATTGCTTTGGTGCTATGTTGTGTGCGATAGCGGCATTTTCCGCAGGCATGCCGAATGCATCAAATCCTATGGGGTGAAGTACGTTATATCCGTTCATTATCTTGAAGCGTGATATTGTATCACCTATCGTATAGTTTCTGACATGCCCCATATGTATTCTTCCCGACGGATAGGGAAGCATCTCAAGCAGATAGTAGTTTTTGTCGGTCTTTTTTGCTTCAAAAATTTTAGCTTTGCTCCAGCGCTCCTGCCATTTTTTTTCAATTACAGCAGGATTATATTTTTCCATCAGCTATTCCAGGATTGCACCGCGGCTTGAAGAGGTAACAAGTTTTGAATAGCGTTTAAGATATCCCTTTGTAATCTTAGGTTCTTTCGGTTTCCATTCCGATTTCCGCCTTTTTATCTCTTCATCGGATACATCCAGCATTATAGATCGTTTTTTAACATCAATTGTGATTTTATCTCCATCTCTAACCAATCCTATTGTGCCGCCTCTTGTAGCTTCAGGAGCGATGTGTCCGATAGAGAGTCCTCTCGTTGCCCCGCTGAATCTTCCATCTGTTATAAGTGCAACCGATTTATCAAGTCCCATTCCCGCTATCGCCGATGTCGGGGCAAGCATTTCTTTCATTCCGGGGCCTCCTGCGGGTCCCTCATAGCGTATTACCACAACATCACCGGCTTTGATTTTTTGAGCATAAATTGCATCGAGCGATGCAGCTTCGGAATCAAACACCTTTGCGATGCCGCTAAAATGCAATATAGATTCATCAACTCCGGATTGTTTTATAATAGAGCCTTCCGGAGCAAGATTACCTTTTAGAATTGATAGACCGCCTTTGGAAAAATAAGGATTATTAAGAGGTCTGATAACCTCATTATCAAATACAGCTTTATCGTGGTAACTTTCCCGTAATGTTTTTCCGGTTACCGTCATACTGTGTCCGTTAATAATGCCAAGTTCGGCAATTCTATTCAAAAGCGCCATAACCCCGCCTGCATTATCAAGATCTTCGAGGTGGTAAGGACCTACGGGAGAGAATGAGCAAAGATCCGGGATTCGGTCACTTATATTATTGAAATCGTCGATTGAAAAATCGATACCGGCTTCCTGGCATATAGCCAGCAGATGAAGAACGGTATTTGTCGAACAGCCTAACGCCATATCGGCTGCAACAGCGTTTATTATTGCATTTTTGGTAATAATATCTCCGATGCAAATCTCTTTTTGTACGAGATTTACGATACTTTTTCCTGCCTGCTTGGCAAGACGTGTCCTGCTTGAATATGGAGCAGGTATTGAACCGTTGCCCGGAAGACTAATTCCCATGGCTTCACTTATGCAGTTGATTGAGTTTGCCGAATACATACCTGAGCATGATCCGCAGGTTGGACATCCTGTATTTTCCAATGCTTTGAGTTCTGCTTCATCAATTTTTCCGGCAATCTTTGATCCCACTCCCTCGAATATCTGAGCCAGATCAATCGCTTTGCCGTTATATTTTCCCGCAAGCATCGGTCCTCCGGAAAACATCAGGGTTGGGATATTTACCCGTAAAGCGCCCATAAGCATCCCGGGAACGATTTTATCGCATGCAGGCATAAGGACGAGTCCGTCAAAGGGATGCGCCGAAGCCATTGTTTCAACGGAATCTGCAATAATCTCTCTGCTGGGCAGCGAGTAATGCATACCGAGATGACCCATTGCTATTCCGTCATCAACTGCGATTGTATTAAATTCAACCGGAGTTCCTCCGGCCATATAGATTCCTGCTTTGAGAGCTTCAACAAGTTGTTTCAGATGTATATGCCCCGGTACAATATCGTTTGCAGAATTTGCTATCCCGATAATCGGTCTGGATAGTTCTTCATCTGTATAGCCGTCGGCCTTCCATAAAGATCTGTGGGGTGCCTTATCAATACCTTTTATCATAACATCGCTTCGTCTCATTGAATGCTCCTATGTATTATTTGCGTAGTTTATGATAGCTCCATAGAGTGCATTGTCAAACAAAATTCTTATTCTCAAAGCAGATTTGCGCAACAGGCATGCTTGTCGGTTTAAAAAATTGAAATATGGAGCAAGTGAAAGGGCTTATACTTCAAAACATAGCAGCCG
>CAZPBP010000036.1:0-9478 GCA_964584845.1 uncultured Hippea sp. | reverse complement strand
GTGCCAAGCTGCCGCTTACGGTAGGAGCATCCATGAGGGCAATACTTGCTTTTTTGCCTGATAAGAAAAGAGAGGAGATTATAGCAAATCATAATTCTAAATTAACCGTTTCAACTCTTAATAAATCGCAGCTTAAAAAAATAAATAGTGCAGGAGACAAGAAAAAACTATTATACAGTCAGCTTTGGCGAGGCAGATTCCGGAGCTGTGGCTCTGGCTGCACCTGTTCTTGACAACAAGAATATTGCAGTTGCGGCGGTTTCTGTAGCAGGACCTGAGGTCAGATTTACACAGGAAAAACTCGCCAAGTGGATACCTGAAGTAAAAAGATGTGCAGATAAAATTATGAAGGCGCTTTTTGTATAATGAGACCGTTTATTGTGCAACGGTCTCATTATATTAAAAATAGTTCTGTTGATTCCGGTATGCTCCGGATCGAAAGTCCTAATCCGCGGATAAGACTTAAACTACAGTCGGCGGTTAGCTATTGTCGGAATTTGCAGTGGAAGAGAAAGGTATATGAGGCTTAAGACGATCGTTCATGGATTATATACGTGCTCTTAAAAATAGATGTTTAAATTAAGGAGGCCGGGATGCTTATTTCCAATGAACTTTTGACTGATGAAGCAAAAGATCTGAAAATAGCCGTAAGACAGTTCTGCAAAAGAGAGTTTAAGGATACCCTCAAATGGGATGAAAGCCAGAATATGCCGTATGAACTTTGGGGCAAGATGGGCGATATCGGTTTGACCGGCATGATGATTGATGCCGATTTAGGCGGGATAGGTCCCGATGCCCTGCTGTCGGTTGTAATTATGGAAGAGATGGCGGTTTACTCTCCGGGGATAGCTATGAGTCTTGGAGCACATTCAATCCTTACGGGAAATGTTATAAACAGAGCAGGGAGCAAAGAACAGAAGGCTCAATTTTTGCCTGATATAGCCTCCGGCAAAAAAATAGCTGCAATCTGTATTACAGAACCGGAGCGCGGTTCAGATGCCGCTCATCCGAAAACCAGAGCGATAAAAAACGGTGATAAATATCTATTACGAGGTCAAAAGATCTTTATAACCAATGCACCGGTTGCCGATATCTTTGTTGTTTATGCAGATACGATAGAAGACGGCAAATCTGTTGGGGTTTCAGCTTTTGTAGTAGAAAAATCCGATGAAATTACAGTTGATAAGATGCATAAAATGGGTATGAGAGCGTCACCCACAGGTATTGTTTATTTTGATGATGTGCCTGTGCCGAAAGAGAATATTTTGCGCGGCGTCGGCGAAGGTCTGCATATTATGATGGAGGGACTTGATGCAGAGAGAATTGGTCTTTCAGGAGAAAATTTGGGAATGATAAAAGGTTCTCTCGATGTTGCATCCGGATATGCAAAAGAACGCATTCAGTTTGACAAGCCGATTATAAGCTATCAGTTAATTGAAGAAAAGCTTGCTTATATGCTGAGTGAACTCGAACTAAACAGGACGTATCTATATACACTTGCAAATCTCTGGAATAAAAATAAGGGCGACAAAAAATTGAGGACTGCAACGGCAATCTCAAAAATAAGATCTGCCGAGGCTGCCGTTAAATGTGCGGAGGAAGCAATACAGGTTTTGGGCGGCTACGGCTATACATCCGATTATTATCCTCAAATGTATTGGCGTGATGCCAAGCTGTATACAATCGGAGCCGGTACAAGTGAAATGATGAAGCTGCTTATCGCAAGAAGAATTGCGCAGGGATTTAACGATCTTTAAGAGCAGTTTGAATATTGCTGTGAAGCCTGGAAATGGAAGCAAAGATAGAGTTAACCGCAGAACGTATAAAAAAATAGAAAATGTGTGTTTGTTGTGCAGTAGTCTCGTGACTATTCAGACTATTCAGAAGGAGAATTTATGAGTAAAGCTATAAGGGTTGGAGCTGGGCAGGGATTTTATGGTGATGATCCATGGTTTGCACTGCAGAGCGCCAAATACGGCAACGTTGATTATATGGGATTCGATTCTCTCGCAGAACTTACTTTGGCAATATTGGAAAAGGCAAGACAAAAAAATCCCGACAAAGGGTATGCCGCCGATATAATTACTTATGCCAATCTTTTGCTTCCTTTCGTTAAAGAGCGTGGATTATCGCTTGTTACAAATGCAGGCGGATTGAATCCTCATGCAGCTGCAAAGGTAGTGGCAAGGCTTGCAAAGGAGATTGATTTTGATAACCTTAAAATTGCAACCATTACAGGCGATGACATAAAAGGCAAGATTGGGCAATTGAAACGGGCTGGACTTAAATTTGAAAATCTTGATACAGGTGAACCTATGCCTGAGGAAATTCTCAACAATATAATTTTTGCAAACTGCTATCTCGGGGCGCTTCCCGTAAAAGATGCACTTGACGAAAACGCCGATATTGTTGTAGCCGGACGCATTACCGATCCGGCACTTTTTGCCGGCCCGATTCTCTCGGGGATGAATTGGCAGACCGATAACTTAGATCAAGTAGCTTTCGCAACACTTTTGGGACATCTGCTTGAATGCGGAGGACAGATAACCGGAGGAAACTTCAGCGGCGATTGGGAAAGTATTCCTAACCTTGAGCGGCTCGGATATCCTATAGCCGAAGTCTATGATGATTTAACTGCCGTTATAACCAAGCCTGAGGGAACCGGCGGAATGGTGTCAGTTGATACGGTCAAAGAACAGATGCTTTATGAAATACATGATCCTTCATGTTATATGGGTCCGGATTGTGTCGTCGATATTACTTCTGCTATACTTACCGATATTGGGAAAAACAAAGTAAAGATAGCCGGAGTCAGAGGCAAAAGGCCGCCTGCAGCGCTTAAGGCACTTTTTGCATATCCTGACGGCTATATTGCCGAAGGAAGAATTTTATATGGTGTTCCGCATGCCTTAAGGAAGGCAAAAGCAATGGCGGAAATTATGAGAAAGCGACTCGATATATTGGGCATCAAACCGATTGCATATGAATCGGAATTTATAGGAGGCGGAGCACTCAAACGCAAAGAACCCGACTATGAACCCGATGAAGTCCTTTTGCGTGTAGCTGTTAAAGTTGCTTCTAAAAGCGAAGCCCTGCAAATAACAAAGCTGTTTCCGGCTTATATACTTGACGGACCTCCGGGAGCTGATTTCTTTGGCGCTCCGCCTAAGCCGAGGCAGGCAATAGGTATCTGGTCGACACTGATTGACAGAGAACTGATAGAGCGGGATGTTAAAGTCAATGTCAAAACCGCAAAAGAGATTTTGGAGGCATAGATGAAGCTGTTTTTATATCAAATTGCTCAGGTACGTTCCGGCGATAAGATAAACGATTCCGATGTTTCGGTTTTTGCTCCCAATGAAAGTATATACAATTTCCTGAAAGAAAGTCTGACACTCGCTGTTGTAAAATCTACACTTTCTTCTATTGTCGATGGAAAGGTTGTAAGGTTTGAAGTGCCTAATCTTTTGGCACTCAAATTCCTGCTTACAGATGCACTGGGCGGAGGAGCTTCAGGATCGCTCAGGAGCGATAATCTCGGAAAATCGATTGGAGGTATATTCAGCACAATCGAGCTGGATCTGCCGGAAGTACTGCTGAAAGCTGTTCATATAAGACCTGCCTGAAATGTCTGAAGTTATTATAGAAAGAGGCGATGGATATGCCGTTGTTTTTATGTCAAACGAAAAAAAACGAAATGCGCTGGATAGCGAGCTGTCGAAGGCACTTATCAGTAAAGCTGTCGAAATTTCAAAAGATGACGACATAAGGGCTGTTGTACTGGCGGGAACGGATCATATTTTTTGTTCAGGCGCCGATCTGAACGAGTTTTCGGCAGCATTGGAAAAAGATGCACTCGGCCATTACAAAAATATGGATACGGATGTTAAAGTTTTTGATATAGTAAAGACCATTAACAAACCGGTAATTGCAGCGGTTGAAGGTTATGCACTTGGTGGAGGATTTGGGCTTGCCTGCAGCGCACACATCGTAGTGAGTTCTCCTTCGTGCAGATTCGGGATGCCTGAGCTTTCGCTTGGAATATTTCCCTACGTCATCTTTCCGTACGTAAAAAATGCAATCGGAGCGAGGAACGCAGTAACACTTGCCCTAACGAGAAAAATTATAGATGCAGCAGAGGCAAAAAGAATCGGTGTTGTATATGAAATTGCCGATGATCCGGTTGAAAAAGCAAAGGCTATTGCAAAATCTATAGCATCTCTCAGTCCGACGGTACTGCAATTGTCTATGAATGCGATAAACGATCTTTCTGAAGAAAAGATCGATTCTAAATATTTGGCTCTGCTGAGAATCGTAAATTTTGCGGCAGAGGATCTGAAAATCGGAACTGATGCGTTCAAGAAAAAAATCAAACCCGAATGGAGGGGAAAATGAGTGAATCATTTTTAGTTAAGTCTCCTGATGATATGTTTATACCTGAGGAGGCAAGCCAGGAGGATAAGCTGCTGGCAACAAGTGCCAGAGAGTTTATGGACAAAGAAATTATACCGATATCCGATGAAATTGAATCCAAAAAGCATGGTCTCTTGAGAGAACTGATAAAAAAGGCTGCAGATCTTGGATTTACATCTGTTGGTGTTGATGAGAGTTACGGCGGGCTCGGCATGGGAGAAATATCCTATACTGTGCTTGCAGAAAAACTTTTCGGAGGACAGGCATCATACGGAATCACATGGAATGTTAATATAGGAATCGGAAGAATGCCGCTGGCTTATTACGGAACGGAAGAACAGAAAAAGCGCCTTATGCCTAAAATTTGTTCAGGAGACTATATAACGGCTTACGCTCTGACTGAGGCGGAAGCGGGCTCAGATGCTCTGGGGGGTATGAAAACCAGAGCGGTAAAACAGTCTGACGGCAGCTACCTGTTAAACGGTCAAAAGATATTTATTACAAACGGTGGAATATCTGATATTTATACGGTTTTTGCGAGGTTGGGCGACAGTTTTGCAGCGTTTCTTGTTGAAAAAGATATGCCCGGTTTTTCTACCGGAAAAGAAGAAAACAAACTCGGGCTTCGCGGTTCTTCAACCACAACACTTTTTTTTGATGATATAAAAATTTCAAAGAAAAATATGCTGTATCAGGAGGATCAGGGGCATTATGTGGCTCTTACCGCTCTTGACGTCGGAAGATTTGATCTGGCGGCGGCATTTACGGGAGAGGCAAAATATAATCTTATGAATGCGATAAAATATTCAAAAGAACGCCGACAGTTTAACAGACCGATTGCGAGTTTTGGTATGACTCAGAAAAAACTTGCCAAAGCCGCCGGTCAGATATATGCTGCAGAATCGGGTGTATACAGATTTGCCGGAAAGTGGGAAAAACTTTGTTCCGGTCTGGACAGAACTGCCGATGATTACGGCAAGAAGATGATGAATATTTTGAGAGTACTCTCAGAGGAATCCTCAATTTTAAAAACGGCTGCTTCGGACATATTGGCAGCCGTTGTAGACGACGAGGTTCAGATATATGGTGGAAACGGGTTTATGGAAGACTATCCTGCTGCTCGCGCCTATCGTGATGAACGTGTTTTCCGCATATTTGAGGGAACAAATGAAATCAACAGAGCGGTTATAGCAAAAATGCTTACTAAGCAGATAGCAAAGGGTAAAATTGTTCTTGAATCGGAACCGGCAAACATAGATCCAAATACAATTGAAGGAGCAAGAGCGCTGCTTAATCTTGCCTATAAAGAAGCGATGGAAAAAGATGCGACTAAGCTTTTGAACGAAAATCAGGAGGTTGTGGGATATCTGTCGGATATGACAATTATGTTTTATCTTATCGAATCGAGCTATCTTCGGGCAAAAAAGAGCGAAGACGAAATGATGCTGCTGCTTGCACATCGCTATAGTCTTGATGCATTTTCAGTATTTCTGGATTCAATGAGAAGATTGGCCAGGGCGTTTGGTTCCGACAATCTGAAAAATAGTTGTGTAAAAGCATATTCGGACTGGAATATAGCCGATGAGGTAAATCTGAACAGAAAAATATCCGAGGTTTTACTCGAAAAAGAATACTATCCGTTGGGATTGTAAAAGGAGGCGGCTTTGGAATATGTAAAGGTTGAAAAAAGAGAAACAGGCGATGGATTGGCTGCAATTTTGACAATTGATAAACCTCCTGCAAATGCACTTAATCAGGAACTTATAGATGAACTTTATGCAAAATTTTTATCAATTGATGCGGCAGGTGTAATTATTACCGGTACTGAAAAAGTTTTTGTTGCCGGCGCCGATATTGCACAAATGAGTAAACTATCCCCTATTGAGGCTGAACAGTTTTCAATAAAGGGCAATAAGCTTATGAGCCTCATTGAGAGCTATCCCCATCCGGTTATTGCAGCGGTAAACGGCTATGCGCTTGGCGGCGGACTGGAGCTTGCACTTAGCTGTGATATTATAATCGGTTCAAAAAAGGCTGTTTTCGGATTTCCCGAGGTAACACTCGGCCTGATCCCCGGATTTGGCGGAACGCAGCGATTAATGCGTCTTATTGGGAAAGGCTATGCCAAAGAATTGATTTTCACAGGGAAGAGGATTAATGCAGAGCAGGCCGGGGAAATAGGCCTTATAAATAGTATTGCCGATGATGCGCTTGAAACTTCTGTCGGAATAGTAAGAGATATATGTAAAGCAAGCAGGAATGCGGTGAGCGTCGCCAAACGGACGATGGCAGATGGTGCGGAACTTTCAAATCAGGATGCACTGAAACTCGAGGCTGCCAGATTCGGACTGACTTTCAGTCATAAGGATGCAGCGGAAGGAATGAGTGCATTTTTAGAGAAAAGGGCTGCCGGATTTGAAAAATAGCTATGAATATTGTTGAAAGAATAATAGCCGCACTCATGGTAACGGCGGCATTGGGCTACTTCTTTTACAGGGTAATTTATCTGTTAAAACTTCTTAAGATCGGTAAACCGGAAAATAGGTATGACCAAATAGGCAGGCGAATAATGATGGCAATTCGCCAAAGCATATTTCAGGGTGCTCAGTTCAGGGTAAAAACTTCAGATCATGTTTATGCCGGAATCATGCATATCTTCATATTATGGGGATTCATGGTTCTCCTTTTTGGTGAAATTGAGATTTTGCTCTCTGTCTTCATACCGAATTTTGATTTTGCATTTTTGGGACATGTTTATCCAATCTATATTCTCTTTCAGGATATTTTTGTTTTTCTTGTGACCGTTGCAATGATAATGGCGTTTGCAAGACGTTTCCTGTGGCATCCGCGTCAAATCAACTATCATATCGGATCTTATCTGATTCTTATTGCCATAACTATCCTTATGCTCACAATTTTAGGGATGAATATAGAAAAATTTACCGCAGGAGATGAGCCGTTTAGCTCAATAGCGCAGAATTGGGCTCCGTTTACCATGTTTATCAAGTCGACGATTTTTCATCCTATTTTCTATAATCATTCGGTTTATATGTTCTTTTTCTGGGCACACCTTGTTTCGCTGCTTGCATTTTTGGATTATATACCCAACTCAAAGCATCTTCATGTTCTGGCCGCAATTCCGGCAAACTTTTTCAGACGTTTTACTCCTCCATTGCTGAAGTTTGCTCCAATTGATTTTGAGGATGAAAATCTTGGAACACTTGGAGTGGCATCCGTAAGAGATATGACATGGAAACAGCTGTTTGACGGATATTCCTGTACGGAATGCGGCAGATGCACCGAATTGTGTCCGGCCAATAATACCGGTAAGCTGCTTTCGCCAAGAGAGATAATTCTAAATACAAAAGATAATCTGTTTAAAAATGCAAATGCTCTTTTGTCGGGCGGGGATGATTCGACTGCACTTTTGCTAAAACTAATCGGAGGTTCTATAACTCAGGAAGAGGTCTGGGCTTGCACAACCTGCGGGGCATGCACCAATGTTTGTCCTGTAGGTAATGAACATTTGAGGGATATTATTGAAATCAGGCAAAATCTCGTTATGGAGCAGGGTTCGGTTCCGTCATTGATGGGTCAGGCTCTCAAAAGTATTGAAGCCAGGCAACATCCGTTTTTCGGCACTGCATCTGCGCGTTCCGACTGGAGAAAGAATATAGAAGTACCATTTTTTGACAAGAGTAAAGAATATCTGCTTTGGATAGGTTGTTCGATTGCACTTGAGGAAAGAAATCAGAAGATTGCTCAGGCAACTGTCGGAATATTGAAAGAAGCCGGTGTGTCGTTCGGAGTACTTGAAAATGAGCGCTGCACAGGCGATCCGGCAAGACGAATGGGCGACGAGTATCAATTCAGCTTGCTTGCAACGGAAAATATCAACGAGTTCAATGAGCTCGGTGTTAAAAAGATTATCACTATGTGCCCGCATTGTTTTAACAGCTTCAAAAATGACTACACGGACTATGGTGGAAATTATGAGGTTGCAATGCACTCGGTTTTGATAGACCGACTTATAAAAGATAAGAAAATCAAGCTGAAGAGGAATGCCGGAAATATCACATTTCATGATCCATGCTATCTTTCAAGACATAACGGTATTACTGAGGAACCGCGCGAAGCGCTCTCTGCGGCCGGAAATCTTATTGAGATGAAACAAAACGGAAAAAACAGTTTTTGCTGCGGCGGCGGCGGAGGCCTGTACTGGAGTGAGGAAAAGGGCGAAAGGATAAATCAGCGGCGCGCAAAGGAGGCACTTGCCGCAAAGGCCGACATCGTTGCAACATCCTGTCCGTTTTGTATGTCGATGATGACAGACGGCATAAGAGCTTTTGATGAAAATGAGAAAATTCTGGATATCGCGGAAATTGTTTACGAAAATATGCTGAAATGAGGAAAGAGCAAAGAGCATTTGTATATATCTAAACTCTTTATCCATTATCAATGCGGACGCATTGATAATGGATAAACCAAAATATTACGGGAGGCATTAAAATGTGAGTTATTATTCTATTAAGTTATGTGGTTGGATAATTTTATAAAACTTTAATTTCTAAGGGGGATGAAGATGGAACATGTTGCAATGAATACATTGATTTGGGAAGCTGCAGTAGTGCTTTGGACTATAGGCTTTGTGGAAATGGAAATTGGCAAAAATAAGCCGAGAGATTTTGGATGGGTGTTGATTACGGGTGGATTGATGGAAACGGTAGCACTGGGATTCCTTATTGCAGCAGGGGATATGTTTGGAGCAACTGCTGCTGCTGCTTTCATATTATTATTGTGGATATTGGGAGCACCTTTGGTTATGAAAGAAGAGCCGAGTCAGATACAGACGCATGCAATATGGTTTACAGGTGTTTATTTCTTATTGGCGAGTATCTTTTTAGGTTCTCTCGGACTGGTTTGGCATACCTTGGCGTTTGGACTGTTGGTACCTCTTACATGGCTTCTTGCCATCGCGACATATACAGGCAAACGCGGTTTTGCAAAGGTTGCCGGATTTATATCCGCAGTAGATGGTATAATATTTCTTATAATTGCGTTTAGC
>CAZPBP010000035.1:0-9733 GCA_964584845.1 uncultured Hippea sp. | reverse complement strand
GTATCGGTATTGTACAAAACGGTTATCAGTTGTTTCGCCGTCTTTCTTGCTTCATTATAAAAGCCTATATTATAAGCAGGCTGTCCGCAGCAGATCTGATCCTTTGGAAAAGAGGAGGCAACGCCTCTGTCTGCAAGTACCGATATCATATCATCCCTTATTTCAGGCTTTGCAATATCGACAAAACAGGTACCGAAAATTTGTATGTTCATAAATAGATTTCCTTCCTGCAAGAATAGCTATATTCATATAGATGTCAATATGTGGAAGTTAAGTTATATCAAACGCAAAGACACAACCCCCCAATTATAAAGAGCGGGAAGCTGCGGCTTTACATACGGAGAAAAATGTTGTATCCTAAAGCACAATCTTTGAAAAAAAGTAGTAATAAATGGAGGACATAATGTCAATTACAAAAGAAAAAAAAGTAGAAATTGTTAAAGATTTCGGCAGGGAACCGGACGATACCGGTTCACCTGAAGTTCAAATCGCAATTTTATCCGATCGTGTGGACTATTTGACTGAACATTTCAAAACCCACAAAAAAGACTATCACTCGAGAATGGGGCTTTTGAAAATTATAGCCAAAAGACGAAAACTTCTGAAATATCTAAGAAGAAAAGATATAAAAAGATATAAAGCTGTTATTATAAAGCTGAATATAAGGGACAAATTTTAATTTATGAAACAATATTATCGTGCAGAAAAAGAGATAGCGGGAAAAACGCTCTCTCTTGAAACAGGAAGACTGGCAAAAGAGGCTGACGGTGCCGTTTTTGCGCAATGGGGAAATACCGTTGTACTTGCCACTGCCGTTTACAGCAAAAATAACCCGAATGCTTATAGTGATTTCTTTCCACTCACAGTCAACTATATAGAAAAGGCTTTTGCTTCCGGTCAAATTCCCGGAGGATTCTTTAAGAGAGAGGGAAGACCGTCGGAAAAGGAGGTACTTTCTTCGAGACTTATAGACAGACCTTTGAGACCTTTGTTTCCGGAAGGATTTAAGAATGAAACACAGGTAATTATTACTGTACTTTCCTCTGATGGAGCCATTGATCCGGCAATACTTGGAGTGATAGCTGCATCAAGCGCACTTTCGATTTCTGAAATTCCGTTTGACGGTCCTATTGCGGCAATCAGAATGGGATATAAAGATGGCAGCAGCATTGTTATGCCGTCTTTTGAAGAACTGAAGGTCTCATCACTTGATCTTGTGGTTGCAGGAGGCAAAAACGGCATAAGCATGGTTGAAAGCGGTTCCAATGAGGTTTCTGAAGAATTTATGGTATCAAGAATTAGTGAAGCGGAAGAGATTATTAAAAAAATCATTGAACTTGAGGATGATCTGATTTCTAAGGTTGGCCGCAAGAAGATAGCTGTAGCTGAAGTCATGATAGATGAAGAAATAGCGGCTGCCGTTGAATCCAAAAAAGAATGGTTAAAATCCAATCTGTTTCGGAAAGAGAAGCTTGAGCGTATAGACACAGTTAGGGCGTTCAAAGAAAGCGTGCTGAGCAAACTCCAGAATAAAGAAAAGGAAAATGTTGAATTTTGGGTCAATAATTTTACCGATCAATTGATAAAATCACTAATTAGAGAAAAGATGTTTCAAGACGAAAAGCGGATTGACGGAAGAGATTTCGATGAAATAAGACCTATAACGTGTGAAACATCGGTTCTACCTATGACTCACGGATCTGCAATCTTTACTCGCGGGGAAACTCAGGCGATAGTTGTTGCTACATTGGGATCAAAAAACGATATGCAGCTTGTGGAAGACCTAAATGAAAAACGTTATGAACGATTTATGATGCACTACAATTTTCCTCCATACTCTGTAGGAGAAGTAAAGCGTCTTGGAACACCCGGACGGCGTGAAATAGGACATGGAAATCTTGCAAAACGCGCTATTTTGCCGGAGCTTCCGGATGAAGAAGAATTCGGATATACGATAAGAGTGGTGTCCGAGATTGCCGAATCAAATGGATCTTCTTCTATGGCAACCGTATGCGGAGCGACTCTGTCGCTTATTGATGCCGGTGTTCCTATGAGAAACAGGGTGTCGGGTATCGCTATGGGTCTTGTTAAGCAGGATGACAGGGAAATTATTCTAACCGATATTGCCGGAGAAGAAGATCATTACGGTGATATGGACTTCAAAGTTGCGGGAACAGCTAACGGTATCAATGCCCTTCAGATGGATATAAAGATATCAGGCGTAACAACTGCGCTCCTTAGAAAGGCACTGGCAAAAGCACTTGAGGCAAGACTTTTTATTCTTGAAAAGATTAACGATGCATTATCAAATAAAAGCGGAAAACTTTCACCTACCGCACCAAGAATGAGAAAAATTGAGATTAAACAATCAAAAATTAGGGATGTTATCGGACCTTCAGGTAAAAATATAAAAGAGATTATAGGAAAAACCGGTTCGTCAATCGACGTTAACGATGATGGTATTGTGCAGATATATTCCAAAGACGAAGAAAAGCTCAATGAAACAGTCTCTCTTATAGAAGATATTATTAGAGATATAGAAATTGGTGACGAATATGAAGGCAAGGCTACAAGGGTTGAAAAATATGGTGCGTTTATACGCATAACACCAAAAAAAGAAGGAATGGTGCATATATCCAAACTTTCGAATGAACATATCAAGAATATAGATGATTTCATAAAGGTTGGAGATACTCTTTCGGTAAAGGTAGTAGGAATCGATTATGCCGGAAAGATTGCGCTTGCTGCAAAAGATTATGATCTAAAGAAGAACAGCAGGGACAATAGGGAGCATACAAAAAGGAGATCCGGCGGAAACAACCATGACTGAAATCATCGCCGATTATTCAATTGACAAACTGGATAATGGATTTTCCATCATCAAGATGCCTGCACCCGGACACTCCTTAACCGCTTCAATCTGGGTTAAATCGGGTTCTGCAAACGAAAACAGCAAACATGGAATTTTTCACTTTATAGAACATATGTTTTTTAAAGGCACAAAAAACCGTACAGCTCTGGATATCGCCAAAGAGATAGAAAGTCTCGGGGGATATTCAAACGCCTTCACATCAAAGGAATATACCGCATATTACATAAAATCTCTCGGTGAATACGGAAACCATCTAACCGAAGTGCTGACTGATATGTTTTTTAATTCGGTATTTGATGAAAAAGAAATAGAAAGGGAAAGACAGGTTATAAAAGAAGAAATCAATATGACAAACGATGATCCCTCATCTCTCGTTTATGATCTGTTTTTTGAAAATATGCTGGATGACAAACAATTAAGTCATCCGATTGCAGGAACGCATCAGTCCGTCTCTACCATAAAGAGAGATGATTTTATCGATACGCTGAACTCGTTTTATGCACCGGAAAACTGTTTTGCTCTCTTTGTGGGAGATCTGTCGAGCATCAAGTGGGAAAAGATCAAAAAACAGTTTTCGAACTGGAACAATGATAAAAAAATTGTGCCTGTAAAATCTGCCGCATATAAGTCGGGAACTTTTAAACATAAAAAAGATCTCAATCAGGTGAATTTTATTTTAGGATTTCCGGCATTCAAAAAAAATGACAAAAGAAGATATGCGCTTGGTTTACTAAACAGCATAGTTGGCGGCTCTATGAGTTCCAGACTGTTTCAGGAGATAAGAGAGAAAAGAGGACTTGCCTATGCCATCTATTCGTCTTATTCGGGTTTCAAAAATAATGGTATTTTTTATATATACGGCGGAACCAATAACGCAAATTTTGAGAAAACAGTAGAGCTTGCAAAAGGTGAGATAAAGAAAATAAAGTCCGAGGGCATAACTTCCGAAGAGTTGGAGCGGGCGAAACGCTACTTCAGAGGCACATTTTTGATATCGATGGAAAACAATGAATCGATTATGCAGCATGCCGCTATCAGCCATATATATCATGAAAAAATTGAGCCAATTGATTTGATCATAAAGAAAGTTGAATCGGTAGAGACAAAAGAGGTCAATGATCTTGCCTGTGAGATTTTTGATGAAAGCAGAATTAACCTGACCGGTCTGGGAAATTTTGACAGTAATAAATGAGTAGTGTTATAAAAAAAAGACTGTTTACTCCGGGTCCTACTCCTGTTCCGTATTACGTAAGAGAGGCACTCGCCGAACCTGCGATGCACCACAGAACAGAGCAGTTTAAAGAGCTTTTGATAGATATAAGAAAGAAGCTTTCAAAAATGGCCGATTCGAGCAGCGAGACTGTTGTTATAACAAGCTCCGGTACCGGAGCAATGGAAGCATCCGTCAGTAATTTTTTTTCAACAGGTGAGAAGGTAGTTGTAATAAGAGCAGGCAAGTTTGGAGAACGTTGGGGAGATATCTGCAAAGTATTTGGACTTGATACTGTATATTATGATATCGCATACGGCGACTCTGCAGATCCGAACGAAATTGAGAGAATAATTAAAAAAGAGAATCCGACTGCGCTATTTATACAGGCTACAGAAACATCAACAGGGACATTTCATCCCATAGCTGAAATCGGAGAAATAATAAACAGGATTTGCCCCTCATGCCTTTATATTGTGGATGGCATCTCAACTATGGGTGCCGTTGAGATAAAAACCGATCTATGGAATATAGATATGCTTATATGGGGGTCTCAAAAAGGGTTAATGATTCCACCTGGACTGTCATTTCTCACTGTAAACGATAAAGCATTAAAAAAAGCGAGATTTTCGAATTTACCTCATTTTTATTTCAATATTGTCGATGAATTGAAAAAGCAGAAGAACGGATCAACCCTCTATACGCCTGCGACTGCTCTTATAGCTGCCCTGAAAAGCTCATTGAACAAAATTTTTGAAGAAGGTTTGGATAATCTTTATAAAAGACACAAATTGTTGTCGAAAGCAACAAGAGCCGCTCTCATAGAGATGGGATTTTCAATATTTCCAAAAGATCCTTCCGACACTTTAACCGTTATAACAAAGCGGAACATAGATTTTGAGAAAATAAGATCCGATCTGCTCAGCGAATTTGGAATATTGACTGCAGGAGGGCAGGGCGATTTAAAGGGGCTGATTATGCGAATTGCCCATATGGGTTATTTTGATATGGTGGATATGATAGGGTTTTTGGGAATTTTTAAGCTGGTCTGCTCAAACTATTTCAAAATTGAAACTGATCCCGTAGAAAAGTTTCTTGAGATTTATAAAGCATAGAAATCCGGATACAGGTGAACATGATATACTGTAAAACATCGATAAAATACAGATGAGAAGGCCTTCGTTTCCCGAGGGTGGAGCGTTTTTGCTTGCGCCTTTTGCCGCCCAAAGACGGAAGCTTGAAAACAGGCTTATTGAAATCATTGAGGAATACGGATATCATGAGATAGCCACATCGATATTTCTTTATGCCGATCAGATAGAAAGGGTGCTGCCGTCTTCAATTTTCGAACAGTCATACAAACTTACGGATCGATTCACCGGAAGAACCATACTTATAAGACCTGATATAACTCTTCAGGTAGCAAAACTGGTGGCAACCTTACCCGATATAAAATTTCCGCTTAAGCTCTCATATTCGGGAAAAGTATTCAGAGATCAAACAAATCATACAGGTAAATCACGCGAGCAAAAACAGGTAGGCGCTGAGTTTTTCGGATCAAACGATCCCTCGGATATTTTTAATTTTATAAAAAAAATAGCATCAATACTTTCTATTCCGATAAAATTGATATCAATCGGAAACGGAACAGCGATAAGACGCATTATAAACGATTTGCATAGCGGAAAATCCGAAACAGTAAAGGCTGTAGCATCAAGGGATAAGCCGACCTTGAAAAAGATTCTCACGGAAAATGATTATAATCTTATAAGCAAATCTCTCGATATATATGACAGATCAACCATCAAAAATATAGAAAACCTGCCGACGTTGACTAAACCGGAAGCAAAAGAGTTGAGGACGGTTTTTGATCTGCTTTCCGATAAATTTAAGAATTCCGATATCATTTTTGACGGTGCCGACATAGGAAGATTTTTTTATCATGACGGCCTCACATTCTCTTTTTACAGTAAAGACGGAAAGGAGATTGCCAGCGGAGGGGAATATAGAACTCTAATGAAAATGTTCGGAAAACCGATGGATGCCGTAGGAATTGCCATCAATCTGGATAATCTTTTTATGACCATAAAAAATCTGACTATATCTCATGATTTGGAGGAGATATGAAAAATATTGCAGTCATAGGCGGCCAATGGGGCGATGAAGGCAAAGGCAAAATTGTCGATTATATTGCAAAAAATATAGATGTTGTTGTGCGCTCTCAGGGCGGAGCAAATGCCGGACATACTGTAATTGTTAATGGCAAAAAATATATTTTTCATCTTATTCCATCCGGCATAATTCATGAAAATGTAAAAGCAATTATAGGAAACGGAATGGTTTTAGACCTACCGGAATTAATGGACGAAATAAAAATTTTAAATAAAAACGGTATCAAAACAAGCGGCAGGCTTTTTATAAGCAACAGAGCTCATATTACACTTCCATTTCACAAATATGTTGACCGGCAAAGCGAAAAAATTTCCGGTAAAAAAAAGATTGGTACGACCGGAAGAGGAATCGGTCCTACATATATGGATAAAATTGCCAGAGTAGGTATAAGAGTCGCCGATCTTTATGATAATGAAGTTCTTAAGGAAAAATTAGAAGCCGGCATCGGAAAAGCTAATGAAATTTACGGCAAGCTTTATGATGCCATCCCGTTTTCATACTACGAAATAGCAGGCGATCTGTCGGCTTATGCCGATATGATAAAACCTTATGTTACGGATACCGTTTTTCTGATAAACAGGTTCGTTAAAAGCGGATTATCATTTTTGCTTGAAGGCGCTCAGGCCACATTGCTTGATGTTGATTTTGGTACATATCCTTATGTAACTTCATCAAATTCATCAATAGGAGGCCTGTTTACCGGCTCGGGATTTAATCCTTTTCTGCTGGATAAAACTATTGGCATATTCAAGGCATACTGCACAAGGGTAGGGGAAGGGCCGTTTCCTACAGAACAAAGCGGTGATACCGGAGAATTTCTGCGTCAAAAAGGTTACGAATTCGGTGCAACAACGGGAAGGCCGCGAAGATGCGGATTTTTTGATCTCGTGGGAGCAAAATACAGCTGCATGATAAACGGATTTTCAGATATCGCGCTGACAAAACTGGATGTTCTGAGCGGACTTGAGAGTGTTTCCGTGTGCACAGGATACGAGATAGAAGGTAAAAGAATCGATGAATTTCCATCACAAATTAACGTTCTTGCAAAAGCAAAACCAATTTACAAAATATTCGAAGGATGGAATGACAATATAAGGAATATAAAACAGTTTGATGCTCTTCCGGTTCAGGCAAAAAAATATATCAAATATATTGAAGATAAGCTGAAAACAAACATAAGTTTGATTGCTACAGGTCCCGAAAGGCAAAACCTGATAGAGCGCTGATGTCTGTAAAATGCGGTATCGTCGGTTTGCCCAATGTCGGAAAATCAACTATTTTTAATGCTCTTTCTAATGCGGGAGCGGAAATTGCAAACTATCCGTTTTGTACAATAGAACCAAATATAGGTGTAGCAAAGGTACCTGACAAAAGGGTGGATCAGCTGGCTGAGATTGTAAAACCGGCAAAGATTACACATCCGGTCGTTCAATTTGTTGATATAGCAGGTCTTGTCAAGGGTGCATCAAGCGGAGAAGGGCTTGGAAACCGGTTCCTGAGTCATATCAGGGAAGTCAATGCAATAATTCATGTTTTGAGAGCGTTTAGTGATCCGGATGTAGTGCATAGTTATGGAACCGTTGATTTGCTGCGCGATAAAGAGATTATAGATACGGAATTGATGCTTGCCGATCTGGACACAGTTGAAAAGCAGATTATCAAAACAGAAAAAATAATAAAAGCAGGCAATAAAGAGACAAAAGAACGCCTTTCGCTGTTAAATGAAATAAAAAACATGCTTGAGCAGTCAAAATCGCTGCGAAATGCAAATAAAAATTTATTGAATCTATCAAAAGAACTGTTTCTGCTTTCAGTTAAACCGATAATTTATGTCATAAATGTTGATGATAATTTTATCGAAACTGAAGATATTGATGCTATAAAACAATCATTAAAGGAAGAAGGGGCAAAACCGGTTCTTCTTTCAGGAAAGATAGAATCGGAACTTGCAGAGATGGAAGACGACGAAAAACAACTTTTTTTCGATGAATTAGGGCTGGCAGAACCTGCACTCGACAGATTGATAAAGATCAGCTATGAGACCCTTGATCTTATAACATTCTATACTGCCGGACCGAAAGAGGCCAGGGGATGGACAATAAAAAGAGGAGCAACCGCAAAAGAGGCGGCGGGACAGATACACAGTGACATTGAGAAAGGTTTTATAAAGGCACAGATAATAAAGTTTGATGATTTTATTCATTATAAGAATGAACAGATAATAAAAGAAAAAGGTTTAATAAATATCGTCGGGAAAGATTATATAATGGCCGATGGCGACATGGCTAATTTCATGTTCAAATGAGAGAGCGCCTAATATTACGAAAAGAGCGGTTTCTAAAGCTGATGAACTCAGACCTTTATATTAGTAATAGCAATGAAACAATCAGATATTTAACGGATGCTTCCGGCTCCGGAATATTGCTGATAATAGATAAAATCGTTTATATAATAGCTAATCAACTAAGCTATCCTGCATTTAAATCTGTTGATAAGCAAATTGCCGATATAATTGAATCGAACGATTTTGCCATAGAGCTAAAGCAGATTATCAGCGAAAAGAAGGTGCAAACCATTTCATATCAACCCGAGCAGATGGATTGTGCAATCATCAAAAAAATCAAAGGAAACAATATTAAACTTGTAGAGCAGCCGTACTTGTCTGAAAAAGTACGAATGATTAAAGATGAATATGAAATTAAAAAAATAAAAAAGGCAGCAATAATCAATAGAAATGCAATAATGGCAATCTTTCCATATATAAAGCCGGGAATAACCGAAAAAGAGCTTGCTTGCGAATTGGAATATCAGATGAGAAAAAAGGGATCGGACGGATTGTCGTTTCCAACTATAGTTGCCTCAAAAAAGAATGCATACAATCCTCATTCCGTGCCGTCTGATATGGAAATTGACGATGATGATGTTGTGCTGATCGATTTCGGAGCCACAGTTGAAGGATATCACGCAGATCAAACCTATACATTTATTGTAGGTAAAGCCGACAGCAGAACGAGACAAATATACAACGCAGTTTTTCTTGCTCAATATGATGCGATCGAAGCTGTTCGTGAGGGTATTGAGGCCTCAAAAATAGATGAATTCGCAAGAAAACGATTGGAAAAGGAAGATCTGGTAAAATATTTTATTCACGGCACCGGTCATGGAGTAGGACTGGCAATTCACGAACTTCCATGGATTGGCCCGTCAAGTAAACAGATAATAAAACCGAATATGGTTTTTACAATAGAACCCGGGGTATATCTTGAAAATAGACTCGGTATAAGACATGAGGTAATGGTGCTTTCTCATAAAATTGAAGGCGAAGTTTTAGGTTTTGCACCGATAGTTGAAGTGGTATAGAAGCCATATCGGGGCCGCGTCTTCTCATTTGATATTCATCAAGTTATGATATCATGTTCTTATTATGGTAAGGACTTTGCGGCCATCAAAGATGTGTTTTATTGCGATGATTTTTTCTT
>CAZPBP010000034.1:0-10050 GCA_964584845.1 uncultured Hippea sp. | reverse complement strand
ATTTTTTTCCATTAACTCTCTCTGTTTGTCCACACCAAGCAATCTTGTTTCTATTTTCCTAAAACTCTTTGCAGGTAAAATTCTTTCGCTTCGGCTGTCCCAACGAAATGCAGTAAATCTGTTTAAAATATCGGAATTCATTTATTCTCCAGTTAAGGCAACTCTATTAATTTTGAGTGTCCGATTGAGAATCCAAATCCGCCGGTAAGGCGCAAATCGCAAAAGTTTGCATCACAAAACAGCTGATTTGGGACTCAATATAATCGTTCATGGATTATGAGACCACTGCACAATAAAGCTGTGAAGGTGCTTATTGTGCAGCGGTCTCATAATAGATGTACCTTTTTAAGACTTCTTGCAACTTCAGCTGCATATTTTATCGCCTCTGATCTATTTTTTATGGCCCCCTTAATCTGCTCTTCCCGTATCTTTTTGAGGATAATTTTAAAGTCAGGAGATGGTTTCAATTGAAACTCTCTTATTATATCATATCCATTTATCAGAGGAGCAATTTGTTTTTTTGGTAAATAATAATTACAGTAAAAATCTGAAAGCTCTATAAACATTTTATGCATATCTATAAAAAGCGATTGTGATATTTGTCCCTTTGCAAGAGTATCTGCGATTGATAAAAAAAGAATTAATATACCAAGCTCATCATATTTACTGAAAAATCTTACCTTATGCTTTTTCAGCATTTTCTTTTCTCTGAAAAGCCTGAAATAATCGGCAACTGCGAGATGATAGAGAATAAGTTTCTTAATATCGAGACTCTTTTTTTTTGTAAGAGAGAGTCTCGGCGCAATTTCGTCATTGAATATTTTTGCACCTTTTGACTCATGCCTGTAAAAATGAATAAAACCCTGATAATTGGTTTTTACGAACGGTTTTCCTATATCGTGAAAGAGAGCTGCAAGTTTAAGTATCATTTTATTTTTTTTTATCAATTCTTTTAATTCGGCATTATGCTTTATTATATTATCAATATCATACATCATCTCATCTATCTTTCTTACGGTCAGCAAAGAATGATCTTTTACATCATAAAGATGGAATTTATTTTGAGTACATCCATTTGCGTATCTAAAATTTCCAAACATCTGATCAATAAGCCCTACCCTGTTCATTTCAACAAGATATTTATAACTCTCTGTCGTGATAAGTTTCAAAAACTCATAACCGATTCTCTCTGATGAAATGCGTCTGATCAGTTTTTTGTTTTTTTCAATCAGCACTAAAGATCTGTCGGAAATTTTAAATTTTAATTCAGCTGCTATCCTGAAAGCCCTCAGCATACGCAGAGGATCATCTTTTATTGCATTTTCGCTTATTATTCTGATAATCCTGTCTTTAAGATCGGACTTTCCATTAAGAGGATCGATAATCGATTGAGTTTTAAAATCATACGCCATTGCGTTTATCGACAGGTCTCTTTTTAACAGATCGGATTCTATATCACCGGCTTTCGGCAAAGAAACATCAATTGTAAAATCTGCTCCATAAGATCTCCACACAGATCTGTCATTTCCAAATCGAAAAAAAGATACCCCAAGATTTTTTGCAACAGACTTTATAAATTCCGATTCTTTGCCGAAAACAACAAAATCATAATCCGGACTATTTTTTCCTAAAATCAGATCTCTAACATATCCTCCAACGAGATAGGCTTTATATCTGCATGCCGCAGACGCCATTTTTTCAGAAAGGATGCTGTTTTTTTTAAATTGTTCTTTTATTGTCTGTGCACCTTTTTAAATAACTATAATTTTTCCGTCTTGTCCGTTCAATATTTCACCCCCATTGTCGCCGACAAGATATGTATCTTCCAATCCTACAACCCCTTCATTAAAAACAATTTTAGGCTCGACAGCTATCGCCATAGATTTTTCCAGCGGTTCGTCAAAACGTTTCGCCAGAACAGGATACTCATCTACAGCCAATCCTATACCATGTCCGACAAAGTGCACCTGCGATTCCCCTTGTCCCATAAAAACTTTTTCATATCCGGCTTTTGCCGCCTTTGCCAATACGCTCTCATATATAGATGAAGGAATCTCACCCGGATGAAGTCTGTCTGCTATATAATCTCTCATATCAATACAGAATTCATGCGCATCAGTCAGCCGTTTGGGCAGATTTCCAATAGAATATGTCGTACTCTTATCGGTTTTATATCCCTGATATCCATATAGAATATCAACCATAATCGGAGAATTTTTTTCTATTTTTATCAAAGGACTTCCAAAAAACGGACTGGCAGGACAAATTCCCCAACCGCCGCCGGGAGTTCCATCGAAAACGCTATAACATTTTCCTCCCTTTCCCGAAACAATAGTCGGTGTAGTAATCTCCTGTTCAAATGCATTCATGCGGCAGATACCGTCATGCTCACCATAAAACATCGCTTTAAGAATATCAGCGGCAAGTTGTTTTTCGGTTTTTCCCGCTCTGATCAATTCGGGTATAATATTTTCATGAAGCTCCTTCTGGAGTTCTCCTGCTCTTTTTAAAAGTGAAATCTCGTAATCGCTTTTCTTTGATTTTATATATACCATAATAGAATCAATAGGTTGAAAATCAGCTTTGATTCGTTTTGATAGTTTTGCCGAAACCTGTAGAGTTATGCGCATAAACTCAAGACCTATCTTCTTGCCTGAGCAATCTCCTATAACGGCCGTAATATCTCCTATGCTTTTCATGGGATAAATTTCTTTGATCGGCGATTCAAGCTTTGTTCGGTAAAGACTTTTTCTGACAAAAAGCTTAGGCTGACCTTCCGGTTCGACAAATAGCATTGCATTTACAATTGTGCCGGTAAGATAAAAGAGATTCATTCTGCCGGCTATAAGAGCACCATCCAGATTATTATATTGCAGTGCGGCTTGAAGATCTTTTATTCTTCTGTTTATTTCATATTCCGGTAAGTAAAATCGTTTCATTATGTCTCCTTTTAATTATCTAAGGTATCTCTATTAATTCCGGGGGTTTCAAATTACAAGTTCAATTCGCCTGCCTGTACGTATCCGCACGCAGACAAGTCTTATCAAGGCACAAATCGCAGACAGCAGCAGGTCTATTTCCAAAATTTACAACGCGGAAAAAACTAATTTGGAGCTCAAGATAATCGTTCATGGATTAACAGAGGTATTCTTAAATTGATGATAATTAGAAAATTTTTTTAACTGCTTATATATATCCGAAAGAACAGTACCAACCATTCCGCAAAGCAGGAAATCAGATATGCCGTCTTCCGTAAGAACCGTTTTTGATAAATTTATTTCAACCACAACAGCGGGACGTTTTTTATATTTTGCTATCCTTGGGAGTGAGGCGAATGGATAAACAACAGTTGATGTACCACATACAAAAATCAGTTCAGCCTCTCTCATCTCGTTTATGGAGTTTTCAATAATATCTTCATCAATGGGCTCTGTAAAATGTACGACATCATCCTTAAGAGCATTTCCACAACGGCATAAAGGGGGAAGTTTGTCAAAATTTACTTCATTCCAAAAATATTTAGTACCACAATTGATGCATTTAAGTTTATCAATACTTCCATGATATTCAATAACATTTTTTGAACCGGCCTTACGGTGCAATCCATCCACATTCTGTGTAATTACAGATTTTATAAATCCTTCTTTTTCCATAGAACTTATGATAAAATGTGCCTTATTAGGTTTTGCATTCCTTAAGATTTTGTAAAATTTTCCATATCTTGAATCGGAATCAAGAATTGATTCCCAGTATGCTTTTGGATTTTTTAAAAAAAGCTCGTAAAGATGATAGGCGTACTCTTCTGATTCTTTGTCTTTTGTCCAGATTCCATTGACGCCTCTGAAATCCGGTATACCTGATTCAGTGGATACACCGGCACCTGTCAAAATAGCAGTATTATCGCTTTTTACAATCAGTTCGGCTATTTCCAAAAGTTTTACATCAGCAGGCAAGTCGTTTTGCATACTCGATATATCGCTCACCCAATATCTTTTTGTGCGCCAAAACCTCTCTGAACGATGTTATGGCAATCCTGTTTCCGACAAGACCGACCATAACCCCGCTTATACCGTCAAGAACTGTTTTCACCGCCTGAGCACCCAGTCGAAATCCCAACATTCTGTCGAATACGGTAGGAGATCCGCCCCTTTGAAGATGTCCTAAAACCGTAACACGTGTATCAAATTTTGAGATGGTTTTTAAAGCATCAGACATTTCAGTTGTGGCTCCCGTTCCCTCGGCAACTACAATAATACTGTATTCTCTGCCTCTCTCATGCTCATTTTTCAGCCTGTCGGCAATACCTTTAATATCGTATCGTACCTCAGGAATAATAAGCGCCTCCGCACCGGTTGCCATAGCTCCTACAAGAGCCAAATATCCCGATGACCGCCCCATAGTTTCAATTACAAAAGCCCTGCCATGAGAAGAAGCGGTGTCCTTTATGCTGTCAATAGAGCGTATAATAGTATTGAGTGAAGTATCAACACCCAATGCAATATCGGTTCCATATATATCATTATCAATTGATGCCGGAATAGCTACAACCGGCACTCCTATTGACTCTAAAGCCATTGCCCCATGAAGAGACCCGTCACCGCCGATCACTATTAATCCATCAATATCACTTTTTTGCAGTACTGCGGCTGCTTGCTTCTGAATCGAAATCTTTTCAAATTCCGGAAATCGAGATGTTTTAAGGAGAGTTCCTCCTCTTCTTGCAGCTCCCGACACGGTTTTATAATACATTTCAATAGCCGCACCTTTGACCAAACCAAGATAGCCTCTTAAAAAACCGGTTACGGAAATATTATCCCTGCGTGATTCTTCAACAATTGATTTAAGAGTAGGATTCATGCCTGCCGAATCACCGCCGCTCGTTAAAACTGCTATACGCTTCATATCCTTAAGCTCATCTGCATTCTTTTATATCCTTTTTGATGCGGGCTATTAATTCGTTCGCATTGCTAAACCGTATTTCACTTCTAATATAACGTATAAGCTCCAATTTTACAACCTTACTCTCCAAATTTCCGCTAAAATTTATCAAATGAGCTTCTATATGTCTTGAGTCTCCGAATGTAGGGTTTGTTCCAATATTTATTGCCGTTTTATATACCTTATCTTTAATAGATGCATTACCGCAATATACTCCATCTGCCGGCAAACCGATTTTGGGATATAGATTGATAGTAGGAATTCCTATTTTCGAGCCCCTTCCGTTACCCTTTTTTACTCTGGAAGTAACAGAGTAGTATCTGCCCAACATTCTACCTGCCTTTTCTATATTGCCCGACATAAGATATCGTCTTATTTTAGAACTGCTGACTATTTCTCCGTCAACCATAACAGGTGGAACTACCGCAACCTTAAATCCGTACAGTTTCCCCAGAATCTTAAGTTTTTCTATATCGCCTTGCGCATTTTTCCCAAATGTATAATCATAACCGACAATCGCATATTTCATATTTATGTTTTTCAGGATATATTCTTTTATGAAACTATTGTAATTCATATCCCTTATCGCTTCATTGAACCGGTTAATTATACTAACCTTTATTCCCGATTTTTTAAAAGATTCAATTTGATCTCTGAAGCCCGATATTATGAAAGGAAGTGTAGGTTTGAGAATAAATCTCGGGTGAGGCCAAAAAACAAAGACGGCAGGAATCAAAGCTTCTTTTTCTGCAATCTCATATGCTCTGTTCAATACTTTTTGATGACCGATATGAACTCCGTCAAAACTTCCAAATGCCACAGCCATTCCTTTTTTCAAAATTCTGTCATCAAAATTTCTGACGATTTTGATATAGCCTCTATTATCCATCAATTCAGTTTCTCAACCGATAGATCTGTCCCGAACTCGCGTTCCATTGTATCTATTATTTCATCAACTATAAAATCAGGAGTTGACGCACCTGTAATAAGTCCGACTGTACTGTTTTTTGGGAATAAATCAAAACCGATGTCTTTAACGGTCTCAATATGATAACATACTTCACAATGATTTTGACATACAGTGTAAAGTCTTCTTGTATTTGCACTGTTTTTGCCCCCTACAATAAGCATAATATCAACCATGCGAGACAGTTTTTCGGCTTCCGTCTGCCTGCTTTCAGTTGCTCCGCATATAGAGTTATATATATCGACCTCGACAGCTTTATCAAGAAGCACCATTATAACCTGCCGGAATAGTTGCTTCGACTGGGTTGTTTGAGAAACTACGGCGATCTTCCTAAAATTAGGAAGTGCTTTTACTTCTTCGATCGATTCTGCAACTACAATATCTTCTGCATACGACATTACCGCTTTAACTTCAGGATGCTGCTTATCTCCAAAAATCAAAACAGTGATTTTTTCTTTATTTTTTCGTTTAACAAAATCCTGGGCATTCTTGACAAAGGGACAAGTTGCATCAATATAATCAATTCCCATCTTATTCAACAAATTATATGTATCGGGACCAACTCCATGAGATCTTATAACAATTTTGTAACCCTTATTTGTCTTATCATTTATACTATTAGTTGTCTGAACACCTTTCGTCCTCAATTTCTCAATCATTTGAGGATTATGAATCAGCGGCCCGAATGTTTTTACACTATATTTAGATGAGAGTTCATAAACAATACCAACTGCCCTTTTAACACCATAGCAGAAGCCGATATTGTTTGAGAGTATAAGTCTCATTCGCCGACAGATATTTTGAGAATATTGCGAATAACTGAATTAATCATCCTAAAAACTCTGTCATAACTTGCAGTCGTATCCAGATATACGGCATCAGCTGCCATATAAAGCGGAGAAGCAGTCCTGCCGGTATCCTGCATATCTCTATTGTTCAACTGCTCTTTTGTCGCAAGCTTATCATCCTTTGCCCTTCTTTCGGCACGTACCTCAAGCGGAGCATCCAAAAACAGCTTCAGATCGGCATTTGGAAATATAGCCGTTCCTGCGTCTCTCCCTTCAACAACCGCGGATTGTCTGCCTACCATATGGTATATCATTCTGTTTATGTTTTCCCTTATTTTTGAATCTTTGGCAATATTACTTGCGGCAATAGCTGCCTTTTCACCTCGTATATCGCCTTCTATGCTCTTGCCTCCATAAAAAAGATCCCATTTACCGCCGCTGTTTCTAAATTTGAGCTGCATCTCATCAATGTTTTTAATCATTGCCTTAGCTCTATATAATGCACCGCTGTCTATATATAAAAAGTCAAGTTTTTCTGCAATCCTCTGACTTACACTGCTTTTTCCTACACCTGAAGGGCCATCAACGGTAATAATAATCTGCTTATCTTCAATATTCTCTAATTTCGCATCTCTTGCAGCCGAAAGAAATTCCAGCACTCCTCTCTCATTTTCTATGCATTCTTTAAGACGATTCAGGCTTTTCTCGTATTTTTCAATCGATTCGATAAGATTCTTTTTATTATAAATAAAAATATCATTCCACATTGACGGAGAACTTGCGGCAATTCTGGTATAGTCTGCCAAGCCGCCACCTACGTATTGAGGCAGATGCCCGTCTACAATCACGGAATCGACAAGGCTATACGCAGCTATATGCGGAAGATGGCTCACTGCAGCAAAGATTTTATCGTGCCTTTTCGCATTCATAAATACAACAGTTGCCCCGACCGATTTCCACAGTTCCGATACTTTATCAATTCTGCCGTCTCTTTTTTCCGTTGTAATTATAACATTTTTTTTCTTAAATAATCCGGGCACAGCTGCCGACGGTCCATTATTTTCGGTTCCTGCAATCGGATGACATGGCACGAAGCACTGACTGTTTTCAATTCTGTTAATTCGATTTATTATATATTCCTTGACGCTTCCGGTATCAATAACGATTGCTTCATCATTTAATCTCGGTGCAATCTTTTTGTACACATTAGGTATTTGGCCAACCGGAACCGACAAGACTATAAAGTCACTTTGATCGACTGATTCCAAAGGTACCGCTTCATCTATAATACCAAGTCTCACGGCTTCGTTCAGATTGGATTGATCACTATCGTACCCTATTATTTTATCAGAAAGCTTATGCTCCCTTATATCTAAAGCTAAAGAACCTCCAATAAGTCCCAATCCAATTATAAAAACTTTTGAAAACACTTACGAGATTGTTCTGCCAACTGCTTTTGATATTATTTCTATCGCTTTCATCATAGTATTAAAATCAGACGGAAGAAGCGCCTGCACACCGTCGGACAGTGCTTCTGCCGGATTTGGGTGTACCTCAACCATAATACCGTCGGCTCCGGAAGCTATAGCAGCAAGTGCCATAGGTATAACAAGATGCTTTCTGCCGGTTGCGTGCGAAGGATCAACAATAATAGGCAAATGAGAAAGTTCTTTTATTGCCGGAACAATGGCAAGATCCAAAGTATTTCTTGTATACTGCTCAAATGTTCTTATGCCTCTTTCACACAGAATAACTTCTTCGTTTCCTTCGTTCATAATATATTCTGCGGCAAGCAAAAACTCCTGGAGTGTAGCAGACATTCCGCGTTTCAGCATAACAGGCTTTTTTGTTTTTCCAACTTCCTTGAGAAGGCTGAAATTTGCCATATTGCGTGCACCTATTTGAAAAATATCGGTATATTTTTCAATAAGTTCCACATCTCTCACATCCATGACCTCTGTTATAACTTTCATTCCGGTTGCATCGGCAGATTTTCTGAGAATTTTTAAACCTTCTTCTCCAAGACCCTGAAATGAATAAGGGCTTGTTCTCGGTTTGAACGCACCGCCTCTCAATATCGTAGCGCCGTTGGCAGAAACCGATTTTGCAACCTGCATAACCATATCTCCGTTTTCAACCGAACATGGTCCAGCCATAACGGTTATCTTTTTGCCTCCGATTTTAGAACCCTTCACATTTATAATGGTATTTTCAGGATGAAATTCTCTGCTGACCAGTTTGTACGGTTTATTGACCTGCATAACATTTTCGACACCTTCAAAAGCAAGAAACGCCCTGCTTTGCAGCGTTTCTCCTTTACCTATCACTCCGATTACGGTTTTATTGTCACCTTTGGAAAGATGAGTTTCAAAACCCCATCTATTTATTCTTTTTATTAGTGCGTCAACCTGTTCTTTGGTTGCGCTGCGCTTCATTACGATAATCATCATCTATTCCTCGTTTAACACAGATTTTAGACTTGCTATAAATCTTTTATTTTCGGTTTCATTTCCAACTGTTACTCTTATAAACTCCTTAAGGTCATATCCCGACATACCCCTGACAATTACACCCTTTTTAAGCAGTTTATCAGATATGTTTTCTGCATCCGTTTTTAAATTTATCAGCATAAAGTTGGCATAACTTTCCGTATATTCTATCCCCAAGTTTTCAAATTCAGATTTGAGATAAGTCATACCGGATTCTACCATTGATCTCACTTTAGATAAAAATTCAGTATCATCCAATGCGGCAAAGGCGGCAATTTGGGCAGCTTTATTTACATTGAAAGGCTGCCTTACCTTATTTATGGCATCTATAATCTCTTTATCGCCTATTGCATAACCGATTCTTAATCCTGCAAGACCGTATGCTTTTGAAAATGTTCTTAATATCAGAAAATTATCAAAGTTTTGTATAAAATTTATTGTTTCAGGGAAATCGGGTTTGCCTGTCGCATATTCGTAATATGCCTCATCCATGACTACAAGAATATTATCAGGTATATTCTTCATAAACTCCATCAACTCGTCATGCCCGATAATGGTGCCCGTTGGATTGTTGGGAGAATTCAAAAAAATAACCTTTGTATTTTTATTAATTGCATTTTTAACTGCATTAAGATCGGTTTTAAACTCTTTCAACGGCACCCTGATAACATTAACTCTGTGAACGGCTCCAATAAGCAAATATTCTGCAAATGATGGAAATGCCATAATCGCTTCATCGGCTTTTTGACAAAATGCAGTATATATAAGATTGATAATTTCATCCGAACCGTTGCCTATCGCAATCTGCTCCGGCAAAACGGAATACTTATCGGACAATTTGCCTATAAGATCATAATTTGAGCCGTCC
>CAZPBP010000033.1:10573-10765 GCA_964584845.1 uncultured Hippea sp. | reverse complement strand
CCAAGAAATTCATACAATAAAGTCAAGATTCCCGCCTGCGCGGGAATGACAAGTGGGGCGCGGGAATGACAAGGGGGCGAGTGTCGTTCCCGCGTAGGCGAGAATCCAAGTCCGGATACCCGTTTTCACGGGCATGACAACTCTCTTTGTAGTATTGGTTTTTTCAACAGGCTCTTAAAGATTGCCCGATAT
>CAZPBP010000033.1:0-10563 GCA_964584845.1 uncultured Hippea sp. | reverse complement strand
GCTCTGTTATTACCTGCAATTTGTGCCTTGATGAGACAAATTTGGATTCTCAATCTAAAACGTTTAGGATTAACAGAAGTGCCCTGTAGAATTTTATTTCTTGAAGATTGCCCGATATCGGCCTTCCCTGCGGGCAATATCTGTTTTCCCATATGCTTTGTTATGCTTCCTTGAATTAACCGGTTAATTCTGCAGAAGTTTGCCTCGCCTATGAAAAAGCAGATATTGCTGTGAAGACGCTTACTGTGCAGCGGTCTCATTTTCTACATATAGCCTTATAATCACAAAAATCGCAATGGCGCTCAATCTTGCTAAAAGGCATACTTATATCAAAAATTTCTTCAATTACCGCTTTAATCTCTTTCATAACCCGCTCAATCAATTCACCTGTAATCCAATCGGCATTTGTATTTCCGAAATCAGTCTTTTTGAAATTATTAAGATCATAATAGAACAATCCGCTGCATTCCAGTGCATACCTGTTTTGCATTGCAAATCCGTAAACCGGAAGCTGAATGCTGTAGTTTTTGCCGGCAGCTGAATACCGGTTTATATTACCCGTTTTGTAATCTATGATCTCAAAATGATCGTTATAAAGATCGATCCTGTCCACTCTGCCGATAAATTCCACTTTTCCGGCAGAATCGGTATCAATAGAACTTCTAAACTTCAGTTCAGTGACAATCTTATCTGCCGTGCAGGATGCTTCATTATGAAAAAATTCCGAGTTTTCTATCTTATACAAAAAATAATCGGCTTTGATTCTATATGAGGGATCGAAACTGATTATCCTGTCTTCATTTGCTATTTCATCAAAGACAGCGGAAAATTGTTTTCTCAGCACAGCTTCATCATTTATGGTTTTGCCGTCTCTGTAAAGTTCGGCAAGCGCCCTATGAACAATGTTTCCAAGCTCAAACGGATAATCATCGAAACTGCTTTTTTTATGTATTCCTTTTATGTATCTAAGATAAAATCGGTATGGACATCTTCTATAGGAATCGATTGCCTGTGAGCTGAATTTCATTGTTCTGATCTTTTCCATTATTGCATCGTTCTTCTCAATTTTATCGACAGGAGCTTTTAGTTGTTTGGCAGCTATGCTCTCTTTTCCTGTAACATAATTTATCATCATATTGCCGGTTTCGGCTTTCAAATCGTATGCCTGCATAATATCCGAGAGAAATTTACTCACAGAAAGTCCATCGCCCTCAAGATAAGCCAGGTAAGCAGTTTTAGATGAGCGGATAATACTCCTGAAGTAATACTGCTGGAGCTCTTCTCTATCGGTTGTCACAGGAAGACCGCACTCTTTTCTGATAACACTATTAAGAAAGAGCTCCTTTTTTATCTGCTTAGGCAAAATTCCATCGTTTAGAGATGGAATTATTACAACATCCTGTTCAAGAAGTCTTGCTTCAAGCATTCCGATTACCTTGACTCTGCCGATTCCGGCATCGGGAAAGCGAATCGATTTGAGTCTCTTTAAAATATACCTCAGCATATTTGCGCCCGAGGATTTCAATACAACAAATTTTTTGTTCAAAATAGATAATCGCTCAAGTTCATCAAAAAGCGTTTCAGCGGCTTTTCTGTAATCAACAGGCGGATTATGCTTCTCATATTCTTTTGAGCGCTCTTTTAACATCTCAAGCAATTCCTTAGCGGTATCCTGCAGAGTAATTAATTCCGAGTGATAAATTCTGCTGAAACGATTCAGCGAAAGCGTTTTAAGATCCTGATCCGAAAGATCGCACACAGGCACATCGTCTTTGTATATTTTACTCAAAAGAGCCCTGCCCGTTCGGTTATTTGAAAATGGGTGATTAAGCAGTTTTATCAGATAAGCCGATCCGTACAAGCCGGCTGTCCTGTTTTCATTCAGATCGTACAAAGCCTTGATATAGCTGTAATACACCGATTCATCAAGCCTGAATCCATTGGCGAAATTAAACATTTCTCTATCAAAAATCCTCAGCATATCAGCCGCTGATTCATCGGGAAGCACAACTCTGATGTTATCCGGCGGAACAGCATTATGATAATATTCATATCTGACGGTTCTTATTATCCATCCTGCCATAGCCGATTTTGTAGAAAATCGTTTCACCTCGATATTGGCATGAACTTTATCCTCAGTAACAGATTTTAGTTCAGGTACAACCCTTTTGAGAATCAGTTCCATCTTTTTAGGAATTCTGGATTTTTCTGCAACAATATGAAAGCTGCATATATCCGACAACTTCTTTATTGCCCCTGTTTCAAAATCTGTGAGAAATCCGCTCGCGGCAAGATATATATCATTATATTTCTTTATTTTTTTGATATCTCCGACAGTTTTAAGCATCGCTATATCCGTAAAGCCGTTTTGATGCAGCAGTTCAATATATCGCTTCTGAATCTCTTCCAATATGCCGATATGATTATAATATTCAGTGTAAACGGAAAATCTTTTCAGTCTGTCGAAATCGACCTGACCGGCCGCAACCTCCCGATAAAAGCTGCCGAGATCGTCTATAAAACTTTCAAGCATAGTTATATCTTTAATATATTCGAAATCATTCTTCATAATTTTCTTAGAATCTTTAATGCTTGAAACCGCTTCTCTCAGAAAGAGATTTCTAATAAATTTTTCTGCTGCGATATATTCACCTGTATCCGGCAGTGAATTGAAAAATTCCTCATAGGTAAAAAGATCCGGAGCCTCCGAAGTATCATACCGCAGACCGATAAATTCCCTTACGGCACGCTTAGTCGGTAGAATCACAGCTGATGATTCCGATGCATAACCGGAGATAAACCGCACAGGATTAATATCTGTTTGATGAAAAATTACGCCCATAATACGCCCATAAAATCATTGTAGCCTATGCGATTTTTTAATCAACAATCCGAATTATTTTACAAAATCTATGAATATAACTTGGACTCTGTTGGGAATTTTCTAAAACCTTGTTATTATTGAGCAACAGAGATTTTATAGTGAAAAAAGATTGATTTCAAATTCCGGAAAACAATATCAATTATTCAGGGAGCAATGATGGAGCACATAAATTATCAATTATTCAATTTTATCAACGGGTTTGCGGGCAGCAATCATTTTTTTGACCGGATTATGATCATTTTGGCTAACTATATGCCTGTGGTATTTGCGCTGTACCTTTTGTATCTCTGGTTCTATAAAGACAAACAGATAGCCCTGTATGCCGGATATTCTTTTACACTCGGGCTTATTATAAATTTTCTTATATCGCTTTTTTATTTTCACCCGAGACCGTATATGATAGGAATGGGCAAGCTGCTCAGTCCTCATTCGCCCGACACATCTTTTCCTTCCGATCACACAACCTTGATGCTCTCGACCGCATTTGCATTGCTGTATTTCAAGAAGACAAGAATTGCCGGAATAATACTATCCGTTTTGGGTATAATCGGAGGAATCTGCAGAATTTATATAGGCGTCCACTTTCCTCTTGACATCGCAGGATCATTTGCTGTTTCGATAGTATCTTCTTTTCTCATCTACTATTTTAAAGATACACTTAAGCAGTCAAACAAAGTTTTTATTAAATTTTATGAAGATTTAATAACTCATCTTAGACATTAAAGTAACTCTCTTAACCTGTGAATACGGAAATATGGACATCTTTATTACACTTGACATTATCCCGATGCCTGTTAAGATAGTTTAATATCAAAAAAAGTGGGGTGATGTGTAATGCCGGGCGTTGTAGTCAGAAACGGTGAATCGTTCGAAGAGGCCTACAAACGCTTTCAAAGACAGTGCGAAAGAGCAGCTATTCTTTCTGAGATTAAAAAGCGGGATCATTATGAGAAACCGAGCGAAAAGAAAAAGAGAGAGCTTGTAGCGGCAAAAAAGAAAGCGCGCAAAAGAAAGCGAATGTCAGAAAAAATGTACAGAAGGTAAACAATTAAAAAGACGATCGTCTTGCTGGAGCAGCTGCAATGGGTAGACGCTCTTGCCGGAGGTCGTCTTTTTTGCATAACACTCTGCAATTTAACTCCTCCGTTTTATCGTGATAAGCGTTACAAAAATTATCAATGAATGCATTAACTCTGAAGGTCATATCCGATGTTTTGTCGGGATGGCTTGTCAAATCACCGATCATAGATATCAGGTCGTCTAAAGGCTGCCTCTATTTAGTATTCAAAAAGGCTCACAAAATTAGAACTGCCGTCTTCTGTATGCATCCGCAAGCAATTTTTATTCAGAAGGATGTTCCAAAATCTACAGAAAAAGACAATCTGTATCAATATGCAAAAAGCCATCTGATAGGATCCGCTATTACCGATGTCAAGACAATGCTTCCCGATAAGGTTTTGGTGGTCGGCATGGAAAAGACTCTCGGTATCAGAATATTCAAATATAAAATAATATTTGAATATTTGGGAAGAAATCCGAATATAATAGTTACAGATGATGCAGATACGGTACTTTACGCCCTGAAAATTACCCCGAGAAGTATTGAATCCGTCAGGCCTGTTAGATCAGGAAGAAAATGGCCGCCTCCAATAAAACAATATAAGCTGCCGATCTGGAACATAAAGAGCGATTTTTTAGAAGATAATTTTAACATTGAAGAAATTATGAAAAACTATTGCGGAATAGATAAAAAAACAGCCGAAATGATTATTGAAAATGGAGCTGAAAAATTCTTTGAAGTCAAAAAGCAATTTTTGAACAAAAATTTTATACCTAAAATAGTATATTTTAAAAATAAAGAGATTCTGTTTCCCTTCAAAACAGACCTGATACAGAAAAGCAGAGTTTTTGCCGATTTCACGGCACTATTTGATTATCTCTATGTTCAAAAGACAAGAAATAGAAAAATAGATCTAAAAAGAGAAAGTCTAAATAAAATTATAAAAAAAGAACTTTCTCGTCTAAATAAAAGACTTCAAAATGCTTCCGGTGAAATGGAAAAAGCAAAAGGATGGAAAAAATACGAAGATTGCGCAGTGCTGATAAAATCAAACCTCTACAGACTAAACGGAAATACGCATACATCTTTGCTAAAATTCCCGAATGAACCTTCCGGCGAGGCAGTAAAAATTTCACCTGAGCTGACAATTACAGAAAATATGTACCGCCTGTTTAAACAGTCAAAGAAATTTAAAAGAACGCTTGCGATAAAAAAAGAAATAATAGACAAGATAAACAACGATATAAAAGTTCTCATACAGATAGACTATGATCTAAAACGCTCAAATACCGAAGAAGAACTGCTCTCCGTCGAAGATGAACTTCTTCAGGCAGGTATTATAAAAGAAAAAAAAGCAAAAAGACGAATAAAAGCAGCCGCGTCCGATAACATAATAAAAAAACAGTTGAATGATGCTGCCGTTATATATATCGGGAAAAATGCAAAAGGAAATGAAAAGATAACCTTTGATCTTGCGGGAAAAGATGATTTATGGCTTCACGCAAAAAATGTGCCCGGCTCTCACATCTTATTGAAAGGCAGCTATTCGGAAAAAGAACTTGAATATGCCGCTTATATAGCCGCTATCAACAGCAAGGCATCCAAAAACAAAAAGGTAGATGTAGACTACACTCTAAAAAAGTTTATAAAAAAGCCCAAAGGAGCAAAATTGGGAATGGTTATATACAAAAATTATAAAACGATTACAATAATGACCGATGAAATTTGGAATTGTTGATCTTCTGCTGATAGCGTTGTTTTTGCTTTTTATGGTAAGAGGAGCAAAACGCGGCCTTATCAGAGAACTATCGAGCTTGATAGGACTCATACTGGCAATAGAGATGGCAAAAATATATTATCCGCTGGTAGCCTCCAGCCTTATAAACAGGCTCGTACTTCCTCCGTCCGTCCTGTCGGCTGTGGCATTTTTATTGACATTTTTGCTTTTTTACATCATAGCGCTGCTTGCCGGCTTTCTGCTGCATCTGCTTGTAGCCAAAGGTGCAACAGGCGTAATCGATAAGGTATTGGGCTCTCTGTTTTCACTTACAAAAATAGTTGTTTTGACGGCTCTTACAGTTTTTTTGCTTGAAAACTTCGGACCATCAAGAAATTTTTCGAAACAGCTCGTCCGCTCTTCACCTCTGCTTTCAATAATAAACAATCGAATAGCCTCTCCAACTGCCAAAAACTGGCTAAAAAAATCTATAAAAAGGATAAAGAACGATGTATTACACGAATAGAAGAAAAAAAAGAAAGGGAAGAATCGTATTTGCCGCTGTTATCTTTTTTGCTATATTATTTGGAATTTATTATATTTCAGGATTCGGTTTTCATCCCATAAAAATCAATCTGCCCAAAAACAACTATATAGGAAAAAGCAGCTACTTCATAACAATCAGTGATGATAAAGCAGCGATAAAAGAAGTAAGAATTACGATTACAAACTCTCTTGTTTCCAGCACTGTCTTTGAAAAACGATTTACGAATAACTTCAACAAGAAGTTAATAAAGTTTAAAATTCCTGCAAATATGATGGATGGGAACGCCACAATCAATGTTTTTGTGAGTGATAAAAGTATCAGACATTTTCTACAGGGAGCGAGCAAAAACATACAAAAACAAGTGATAATAGACAAAAAACCTCCCCAGATTGAGGTATACGGACTTCCGATAAGAATCGACAAAGGAGGAATCGGACTTCCGATCTGGAGCGTTAAAGATAAATTTCTGAAAAAAACATGGGTCAGCGTTGATGGATATAATTTTTCCGGGTATAACGCAAAGACACTGTTAGGAAAAGACAATTTTTTCTCAACATTTATAACATGGCCTGTATACAGCGATAAACGAATCGGCAATGCCACCGTATCGGCAGTCGATCTTGCAGGAAATATAACAACTGTGCATCTGCCTGTTTATTGGAAACAGAAAATTTTTAGAAAAACATCCCTTACACTCACATCTTTGGCAATAGACAAAGCAAAGCAGGCAGCAGAAGGAAAATCGTTCAGCAGCAACAAAGAACTGTTTTTATATGTAAACAGGATACTGCGTCAAAAAGATAATTCAGAGATTCGAAAGATTTGCTCGAAATCCCAAAGCGATATGCTGTGGCATAGAAGATTCCTTCAACTGCCGCATTCTATGGTTACGGCACAATTTGCTGATTTAAGAAGCTATTTTATGGGAAAACAATTTATCGATAAAGAGATGCACCTGGGTTACGATCTTGCCTCTATTGCTCATTCGAATGTACCTGCTGCCGCATCCGGTATAATTAAATTTACCGGAAGACTTTACCTCTACGGAAATGTCATAATAATTGATCACGGCTTCGGTCTCTTTTCACTTTATGCACACTTATCAAAGATTAATGTAAAAAAAGGTATGAAAGTAAAACAGGGAGATATAATCGGAATAACCGGTCAGACGGGAATGGCCGAAGGCGACCATCTTCATTTTGGCGTTTATGTGTCCGGAATACCCGTAGATCCGATCTATCTGTGGGATAGACAATGGATAAAAGATCATATCACCGAAAGAATTCAGAGTGTAAAATCAGAAACCATTTGAAAATTTTCTGATGTTTTCCTGTGAGTCGGCAGTTGTTTGACATCAGCAATTTAAAAACAGATGATATTGCAAAAGAGTTTCGAAGATTGTCCTATCCTATGGTTACCGAAATGCTCTTTCAAAATCTGTTCAACCTTGTCGATACATTCTTCGTATCCATAATAGGATACGAAGCAATTGCAGCCGTAACAAGTTCGGCAATACTGTTGATGCTCTTTATGGCTATTGCATTTGGAATATCGGCAGCATCCGGAAGCTTGATTGCGATGGAGAAAGGCAAAGGGGATAATTCAAAGATTCCGCACATTCTTTATGATGCCTTGCTGCTTGCTGCGGTTATTTCACTTGTTACATTCGCTTTATCGGGCAAACTTTCATATTTCCTGCCGCATGCATTAGGACTAAGGGGCAAAAGCTATCATATGGCTCAGATTTATCTGATGATCAGTTTTTACGGAATGCCGTTCTTTTTTATCCTTCCGATCATCAACTCAGCTCTGAGAAGCATTGGGCAACCCGGTATGGCGCTTAAGGTTATCATTCTATCAAATATTATAAACTTGATACTTGATCCCATACTTATACTCGGATTGGGAATAATTACACCTCTTGGGGTAAAAGGAGCCGCGATAAGCACGGTCGCCGCAAGAATGTTCGGAGTTATCCTGCAAATCTATTTTATCAGGAAGGTATTCAGTAAGTTATCCATTCTGCAGTACAGAAAGGTAGCTGCACAATTTATGTTCAGGATAATAAAAGGTGCAATCCCTGCAACCATGCATCTGGCGTGGAGAATTCTCAGTATGCTTGCAGTCGTAAAAATAGTTACTATTTTCGGATCAAAACCTCTTGCGGCATTCGGCATCGTGATAAGGAGCTTTCAGGTAATTTTGTTTCCTACATTCGGTCTCGGCAATGCAGCCTTCGTTTTAGCAGGACAAAGCATAGGTGCAAAACGATTTGATCTGTTGAAAAAATCAGTAACTGTGGCACTAAAGTATGAAACCGTTTTTGTAGCAGCCGCAGCCGGAATCTATCTGATTCTCGCTGCGCATATCATAGGAATATTTTCCAGTGACAGCACAATTATAGCCGATGGATCCCTTTTTATGAGACTTCAGGCAATTAGCTATCCGGCCGTCGGCATAACCGTAATTTTCTCAAGAATTTTTATGGGAACCGGTGACACACTTACCCCCAGCATTGTAAATCTTGTAAATCTCTTTTTTTTTATGATTCCGCTTGCCTATATTTTGTCGGTATCAATGTCGCTTGGAGCGAATGGAGTTTGGATAGCAATTCCCATATCCAACCTTACCGGCGGCATCATATTTTTTATACTTTATAGAATAAGGCTTAGGCGATGGACCCGCTAATAAGACAAAACGCAGCCGGTGCGGTCATCTTTTTTACCACAAAGGCATTTAATTACTCGATACCTGTTGGATTATCGGATTCATCAGCCATCTTGAGAGCTTCAAACTTAACCCGCTTATCGTATAAATTTGCTCTGTGCTTCCAACCGAAACAGATTCACAGCAGCAAAATTATAGTTGTTACAAAAGAAACAGAATCGATTTATGCTGCAGACGGAATAATCACAAACGATAAAGGTCTGTTTTTGTCGATCAAAACCGCCGATTGCGTTCCGATTCTTATGTACGATGATAACAAACAGGTAATAGCGGCAGTTCATTCAGGCTGGCGCGGAACCGACAAGCAGATTGTGCGATTTTGTATAGAAAAATTGATAAGCAGATTCGGGGTAGATCCGAAACAACTAAAGGTATACATATGGCCGTCTATCAGAGACTGCTGTTACGAGGTATCCTATGAGATAGCCGGCAAATTCGGTAATTATCCTTACAAAATAAAAAACGGAAAACCGTTCATTGATCTGGCAGCAATTAACAGAAAACTGCTGTTGGACTCAGGGATAAAAAAGGACAACATCTATTTGAACACACAATGCACCGGATGCGAAAGTAGCCGTTTTTACTCATGGCGCAAAAGGAAGGATAGCGGAAGAATGCACGCAGTTATAGGACTTCCCCTGCAAAATCGGATAAATCAGTGAGAGATTCTTTCATTATTTTAATGCTGTTTCTTACCACATTGGCATGGGGCGTCGGCTTCCCTGTCGCAAAATTGGGAATAGATTATATTCCGCTGTTCACATACGCCTTTTTGCGTTTTTTTATAACGTCTATACTGTTTTCTATAGTACTCATAATCAAATACAAACATATTCTCCGGGATATAAAAGAGAATTTTTTTATGCTCTCACTTATGGCTTTAAGTGGCTTTACGGCATACAATTTCTTTTATCTTTATTCGCTAAAAATGACCCTCGTGTCAAATTCTGCGCTTATTGTAGCATTCAATCCGGCATTGACAGCGCTTATTGCTGCAGTTGTATTAAAAGAAAAGGTCAACTCTCTTATGATTGCAGGAATAGTGATCTCACTTTTAGGAGTGCTGTTTATCATTTCTCACGGTTCCATAGAACTCATAGAAAAGTTAAAGTTCAACATCGGGGATCTGTCTATGATTGCGGCTACCTTTCTTTGGGCTGTCTATTCCGTTACGGGTAAAGTAGCAATGAAAAAATTACCATTTTTAGAAGCTACCGGTATTTCTGTAATATTGGGCACAATATACCTTGCCCCTTTTGCTCTGTTTGAAAGCGGAAATAAAAATTTATTGTCATATCCTGCTATTGCGTGGGCATCCGTTGCTTATATGTCTGTATTTGCTACATTTTTTGGTTTTAGCGTCTGGTATAAAGGAATAGAGCGGTTTGGAGCCGCCAAAACAAGTATATTCGTCAATCTTGTTCCGGTTTTTGGAGTAGCTGCATCCGCTATATTACTACATGAAAAGATAAGCATCAGTGCAATAATAGGAGGATTGCTCGTTATCACAGGAGTTCTTATAACAAACAGAGCGAGAGTTTAATAAGAATAGCGGGGTCGTGTCTTTGGAGTCTGTTGAAAAAGACCGATACTACAAAGAGAGTTGTCGTTCCCGCTTGCCCCTTGTC